>CAYRJT010000118.1:0-7635 GCA_964424675.1 uncultured Lachnospiraceae bacterium | reverse complement strand
CCTCTTTGATTCTGACAATCGGAATATCATCTACAATTGCATTTGTAAACTCAAAATCAATCGCCATACCAATCCCGACAATACTTGAGATTGTCAGCTCACCACCCATAAGCTTCAGAAGCTCCTTGCATATGGACAGTTCCAACCCCATTCCCTTCATATTGCTTCCCTGACGTGAATCGTACCTTTCATATGCACCGAATATAGCGTCAATTTCTACCTGCGATAACCCAATCCCTGTATCCGATACGCGGCAGTGAAGCTTGACACTATGCTCTTTCTTCAAATATTCCTTCTTGACCTCCATAATAATACGGCCGTCATCTGAATACCTCAAAGAATTAAACAGAAGCGAAAGAAATACCTGTTTGATCCGGATATCATCTCCATACAGCATAATCGGGATTGTCGAATCAATGTTTGCATGAAAATCAATGTTTCTTCCCTGCAGCTCCACTGAAACCGTCTGAATGATTTCATTCATCAGCTGATCAAATCTGTATTTGGTAGGCAGAAGCTCCAGCTTTCCCGAATCAAGCTTGGAATAGGACAGGATATTATTAATGATCGTTAGAAGTTCTGAAGATGCTTCTCTGACAACTTCTGTTTCCTCTCTTGCGCCGTCACTCATTTCTTCTTTCAGGATCAGTTCTGTCATTCCTACAATTGCATTCATGGGGGTCCTGATCTCATGTGTCATATTGGCTAGAAATCTGCTTTTGGCCTGACGTGCATTTTCAACTTCTATCTTTGATCTGGCAATATTTTCACTTGTTTTCTGATGAATCCATGACTGGTATCCCATAATGAATATCGTAATGCAGGCTGCATCAATAAAGAAAGCTGCAACACCGATATAGGTAATGAGTCTGCTGTCACTGCTGATCATCATCTCTGGGTGGAAATAACTGAACATAATAATATAGCAGTCAAAAAGAATTTCAAAGATCAAATATACCGTCAGCCATTTTCCATCTATCAAAAAGCATGTAATGATAATTCCTTCTACAAATATTAATGGAATTCCGCTGTAAATACCTCCGGAAGCAAAGAAAAAGATCGGAACAACAAAGAAATTAATCAGGATACACAACATATTAGATGCTTTTCTAACCGAAAAGTAATGGTGCGTTAAATACCAGATGATGACCAGTGCAAATGAAAATATAAAGGCAAGTATCGCCAGTTCTTCATATTGTTCCATAATGACTAAAGCAAGACTCATCACGAGCAGTGTTGGCACTAAATACAAAATAACCAGATCAAACTGTTTAGAGCGCATCGGAACAGATTCACTTAGAAAATAGTGAAATAATCTGTGAATCATATTCTTCTGATGATGCTTACTCTGATCAGGCATACTGTGTTTCCTTTCTAAGATAATAGATTCCGCCCTACTATCAGATTCTTCGGAAGATGCATCCTGAGTGCATGCTCCATCCTGTCTGTCTCGATTGGCTTTGATATATAATCATCAAACCCGGCCTCCATAAACATTTCTCTTGCTCCACTGACAACATTGGCAGTCAATGCGATAATATGTATCTGGTTGATATCCTCACGATTCATCTCTTTGATTTTCATCAAAGTGTCGATGCCATCCATCTCAGGCATCATATAGTCCAGGAATATCAGATCCACATGTTCACTGGATACAATATTCAGACATTCCGCGCCACTGTTTGCCATCAGGACTCTGGATTCATACTTTTTCAGCAAACCACTGACCACATTTAGATTTGTAATATTGTCATCTACCACCAGTATATTGGCCTCCGGGCATACAAATCCGCCCTTTTTGATGACATCTCTTACAGATTTATTCTTCTCATTTGAGAATACAGCCGCCACATTGATACAGTGCAGAGGTCTGGTCAGAATACATCCAAACTGGTCAACAGACGGGATCTGATTCACAGCAGCGATGATGACAACACTCTCTGTTGTGACATATTTCATTAACAGTTTTCTGACTTCCTCGTATCGCTCCAATGCTATAAAGATATGGGTAAACTGATGATCCTCCAGCAGATTTTCAAACATCACTTTATTCTGCGCATATACTGCCTTATATTCCATCCTTTGAAAGATATCAGCAAGCACGGACTGACATGTTTCGTTTTCTTCAAAAACAAGGATCTCCGGCCTTCCGACATTTTCAAGATGGACAACCGGAATCTCTGTCATCATCGTCTGACAGACTGAAAACGAAAAGGTGCTGCCGACTCTGTATTTACTCTGTACAGTAATCTTACCGCCCATCTGCTCCACAATTTCCTGTGAAATGGCTAATCCAAGACCTGTGCCCTCAATTTTTCTGTTTTCAGCTTTTCCTTCATCCATTCTTTGATAGCTTCCGAACAGTTTTGGTATGTCTTCTTCTTTGATTCCGATTCCGGTATCAGCAATATCTGCCTTCAGCATGATTTTGTGATCTTCTATTCTTTCAAAGGTAACACGCAGAATGATACTTCCGAATTTCGTATACTTCACCGCATTATTCAGCAGATTGATAAATACCTGTCTCAGTCTCGAGCCATCTCCATATAACAGATAGGGGATATCCATGTCAATATCGACAAAGAAATCCACTTCCGAATCCATCAGTCTGACAGACATCATATTCACAATATCTGAAAGTACTTCTGTGAGATCATATTCCGAATTAAATATCTTTACATTGGTAGTTTCTGTCTTGGTCAGATCCAGCATATCATCTGTAATGGTCAGAAGTGCATTACAGGAGTTCAGGATGCTGTATACGTTATCACGTACATGTTCATTGATATCATAATCCAGCAGCATCTCAGTCGTTCCCAGGATTGCATTCATCGGTGTTCTGATTTCATGTGACATATTAATCAGAAACATATCCTTTGCAATATAGGCATCCATTGCTTCTAAATGTGCTGCTTCTGCATTTTTCTGCTCTTGATTATAGAGAGTCAGTTTATATTTGATCTCGAGTCCTGCAAACAGCCCTGCCATAATCACACCAATCATCACGCCGATACTGTCCTTTAGAGAATAAACATCAGGATGAAACTCAAGATACCTGTACCCTACAGCAAAAAGACACAGCTGCCATACACCCTCTAGCGTGACAAGGATAAATCCCCATTTTCCATGAATCAGAAGAATCGTATATACAATGCCCAGTACACCATAGATCGGTATGCAGCAGGTCAGAGAGTTATAGCAGAAATATACACTGGGAATCAGCAGAAAATTAACAACCAGAGACATAACAACAGAACAGGAGGTAAACCTGCCTGTTCTGTTTGCTTCAAAAAACGTTATGATACCAAGTGACATTGTACCGATCAGAATCAGTGCCGCCTTTGTCTGTGGCATAAAGATCATAGACAGTATGGTTGCAGCAAACAGACTTGAAATAATGATCACATGGTTTGTATTGAATACACGTACTTCAGTCGGCAGATCTTTACCGAAATATTTTTCTCTGATCATACTAAACATATTGATTTCCTCTGCTATGATAATGAAGCCTTCTCAATATCTTTTTCCACTGCAAGAAACAGTTCTACCAGATCTGGATCAAAGTATGTGCCGCTCCATAACCTGATTCTGTTGATTGCCTCCTCATGCGTCAGAGGTTTTCTACCATCATTCTTCGTACGGAATTCATCGTAGCTGTTTACAATGGCCAGAATACGTGCCTCCTCCGGTATATTGGTCGTCAGCTTTTTATCAGGATATCCTTTTCCGTCCCATCTCTCATGATGAGACCGGCACATATTATATGCATAATTCAAAAAACTGTTTTGTGATATCACGGCAATGACTCGCTGAATGGCTTCTGCACCCAGTAGTGTGTGGCTTTTTAATTCTTCCACTTCCTGAAGACTCAGATCAGATACATTTGTCAATAGACTCCTGTCAGAAATGCTGATTTTTCCGATATCATGTATTTTGGAAGCAAAGATAAAGCCCTCTGCATCCTCTGCATAAACAGAAAACTTTCCACTCTTAATCACTTCACGCAGAAATACATCCATATATTTCTCGACTCTTCTTGCATGATAGCCTGCTGTGATGTCTCTCTTTTCCATCAGATCAATGAACATCTCAACAATCGCATATTGAAGTTCTACAATATTATGCGTTTTTTCCTTGATCGTCTGGGATAATGTGTTATTATAATTGCGAAGCCGTTTATCACTTTCGATCAAACGGATATGTATATCGATTCTTTTTTGCAGTAAAGCAGTCGTATAAGGCTTTCTGATATAGTCGATAGCACCGAGGAAATATCCCTCTACCTCTGTCGTTTCATCATCCTGCGCTGTCAGAAAGATAACAGGAATATTGGCCAGCTTAGAACTGTTTTTCATCTCACTGATCACATAAAATCCATTGACATTCGGCATATCAACATCCAGAAGCAGCAGATCCGGCGGCTCTGGCATATCTCTCAGGAATTCAAGTGCCATTTCTCCGGAATTCACGGGAACAATATCATATAAATCTTCAAGCGCTTTCTTGGCCATAATCAAATTCGTCATATTATCATCAACAATCATTACCTTATGCACTGATTTCGCCCCCTGTATCTGGTTTTTCATTTACAAAATTAAGTATATCTCATTCTAATGTGTTTTTCAATTCTATTTTATACATCCTTCATTCAGTAAATAATTAAATTATCTTGAAACCATCAGATAACTCATGGCCTGATTCAATCCGTCTACCGTCAGCTTATACATATGAAACTCATGCTTCAATACTGTTTCTGCCTCACGCCACGGTGCATCTCCCGGTGCCATCTTTGGATTCAGCCATACTACCTTTTTGTACTTTTTCTTAAGCTGCATCAGCCATTCATAGCCGGACAGTCCACCGTTCGGTCCTCTGTAATTACCCGACGTAGAATAAAGCTCCTCAGGAGCCATGGCTGCATCGCCAACGATAATGACCTTATAATCAGAACCAAGGTTTTTAAACAGCCATTCTGTATCTGTCCAGTCTCCGTTTTCACATTCCGGCGTATTATATACTTTGCTGTACAGACAATTGTGAATATAGTAGGTCTTGACATCCTTATAATGATTTGATTTATGGACAGACTGAAACAGTTCGTTCAGCAGATTGCTGTAAGGAATCATGGTGCCGCCTGAATCCATCAGCATCAGCAGCTTGACTGCATTTTTTCTCGGTCTGTCAAATACGATTTGCAGACAGCCTCCGTTATTGCAGGTCTTGTCTATAGTCTGGTCAATATCCAGTTCTGTCTTTGGAATATCCAGTCTGGTAGAGAACTGTCGTAGTCTTCTGAGCGCCGTTTGGAATTGTCTGTTATCTAACAGTTTATCATTTCGAAAATCTCTAAATTTTCGTTCTCCTATGACCTGAAAGGCTGACTGATAACCTGTCGTACCTCCGATACGCACACCTCCGAGGTGCCCTCCCAGATTTCCGAAGGAAGACTTGCCCATCGTTCCGATCCACTGGTTTCCGCCATTATGCTCTTCATTTTGTTCTTTCAGACGCTCATGGTATTTCTTTAAGACCTCTTCTTTATCCAGATCAATCGGTAATGCCTCTCCCTCAAGATCATGTCTGGCAAGTTCCTTTTGCAGCTCATCAAAATCAGGCTTGTTCAGCCATTTCAGGAACTTATCAATGGATTCCTCTTCATCCATTTTTATCCCTTTAAAATACTCTTCAAAAATACCGTCATATTTATCAAAGTCTGCTTCACTTTTCACTAAAATCATACGCGAAACATAATAGAACTCTGTAAAATTCGAATTACAAAGTCCTTTATCAAGCGCATCCGTGAATGTCAGCCATTCACTCAGCGATATATCAAATCCTTTTTCCCGCATAAAATAGAAAAAATCAATGAACATGCTTTAATGTCTCCAAATCCTCATCCTTTTTGACAATGACTCCAACAAATGGTAGTTCCTTCTGCAATGTTTCTGCATCTATTCCACCAAGCTGCAATGCACGAATCCAGTCTATCAGTTCCGATGTGCTCGGCTTTTTTCGAATATCACGTATCTCTCTGATTGCATAAAATGCCTCCATTGCATATTTTAACAGCTTCTCTTCAACCTGTTCGAAATGTGTCTGAACAATTTCCTCCATCAGAACTTTGTCTGGAAAATCAATGTAGTGAAAGATACAGCGACGTAAGAATGCATCTGGCAATTCCTTCTCTGCATTTGATGTAATGATTACAATCGGTCTCTGTTTAGCTGTTATAGTCTCCTTGGTTTCATGTATGTAAAACTCCATCTGATCAAGCTCCCAGAGTAAATCATTTGGGAATTCCAGATCTGCTTTGTCGATTTCATCAATCAGCAAGATGACCTGTTCATCTGCAGAAAATGCCTCTCCTAGTTTGCCAAGCTTGATATAACGCTTGATATCATCAACACCCTCTTCACCGAACTGACCATCATACAGTCTTTGAATGGTATCATACACATATAGACCTTCCTGAGCTTTTGTCGTAGACTTAATATTCCATATAATCAGTTTTTTATTCAGAGAATCAGCGATTGCCTGCGCCAGCATTGTCTTTCCCGTGCCAGGCTCTCCTTTGATCAGTAGTGGTTTCTTTAATGCAATCGCTACATTGACCGCAGTCATCAGTTCCTTTGATGCAACATAAGCACCTGTACTTTTGAATTCGTCACTCATCATACTACTCATATCAGTCTCCTCCGACTACCATTCCATCTCAGAATGTTCCAGTTTCTTATCTCTGATCATTAGATCTTTTACCGCTTCATCAGCCTTTTTCCCATGAAACAGGATCAGATTAACCTGCTCTATAATTGGCATTTCCACATGATATTTTTCTGAAAGCGTAACTGCCGCCTTTGCAGAATAAACACCCTCAACTACCATCTTGACTTCGTCCATTGCTTCCTGCATGGTCTTTCCCTGTCCGATCAGGATACCTGCTCTCCTGTTTCTTGAATGCATACTTGCACAGGTAACAATCAAATCTCCAATGCCGGTCAGGCCATAAAATGTCTCTGCCTTACCTCCCATTGCAGTTCCAAGTCTTGCGATTTCACTGATTCCTCTTGTAATCAGAGCCGCCTTTGTATTATCACCGTATCCGAGTCCATCTGCCATTCCTGCAGCCAGGGCAACTACATTTTTCAGCGCTCCGCCCAGCTCCATTCCAAGCATATCACTGCTTGTATAAACACGAAAAACTTCATTCATAAATGTATTTTGCAGGAACTCTGCTGTTTTTCTGTCTTTGGCTCCGACTACACAGGAGGTGGGAATTCCCCGTCCTACCTCTTCTGCATGTGAAGGCCCTGACAAAACCGCTACATTTGCCTGCGGTACTTCTTCCTGTATGATCTGACTCAGAGTCATCAATGTGCCTTCTTCGATTCCTTTTGCCACATCCATGATGATCTGTCCGTTTTCTGTCACAGCCTTCAACAGCTTTGCTGTGCTTCTGGTATATGGAGACGGAACTGCGAGAACAAGCAGATCCTTTCCTTGAACTGCAGCCTGTAGATCTGTAGTAAAAATCATATCCTCCGGCAATTTTACTCCCGGAAGCTTGTCCTTGTGTTCATGCTCCTTCTGCAGCATCTCAATTTCTGAAGAAACAATAGACCATACCGTCACCTGATG
>CAYRJT010000117.1:0-7646 GCA_964424675.1 uncultured Lachnospiraceae bacterium | reverse complement strand
GTAGTTTGTAAATAATGATATTCTTTAGCTTCAGATTTCTTTTCTTGTTGTATTTCCTCAGATTTAGAGTCATCAGTGATGTTTATTAAAAAATCCACTTCATTTAATCTCTCAATCTTACTCTGGAGTTCATTTTCATATTTAAAAGGAATATCAATTTCTTCTTTTATTTTTATCATTTCTTCATCTAAACTTGATAATGCTTTTATAGTATCTTCATATTCATCTGTAAGATTTTCAAGTGCGTTATCTATTCTTGTTAGATTTCCTGAAATAGAGCTTCCTAAGTCAATTTTATATCTGAAATTATTATTTAGATATAAAATAAAATTTTTATTAAGAATATCAAAATAAGCATTCATTTTAAATCCTTTGTATTCGCCTATTTCTCTATCCTTTCCAGATGTACCTATAGCAACTTTGGTACATGCACTTAATAATGCTTTACCTGCTGTTTCTTTGTCTGTATATGTCACTCCTAATATATTCATGGGTGAAAAAATAATTTTTCCTGTTTCATCACGAAGCTTTGGATATTTTGAAAGATGGTCCATATCTTTTTTTATATTTTCTATTGCCGTCTCTATTTTTTTCTTTTCCGCAGGATAAACATTTAATTTATCCTCTAAAGAAAAAAGATTATTTTGATAATGAGATTTCATTATTTTTAACCTAGCAACGTCTATATCTAAGTCCATTTTTTCTTTTATTAATGGGTTTCCTGCACACAATGCTTTTACTTCTGCATAAGATAAAACTGCTTCATCTACATCTTCACAACTCCTTACAGGAGTTTTTGAAGTCATAATCTGACTGATAAATTTCTGTTTGTTTTCTAACATTTGAAATAGATATGCATCAAAAGTTCCTTCTGTTACATACCTGAATAACTGTACATTTTTATTATCATTTCCTTGTCTTACCATTCTTCCACGGCGTTGCTCCATATCTGACGGTTTCCAAGGGCAATCTAAATCATGGGACGCAACAAGTTTGTCTTGAATATTAGTTCCAGCACCCATCTTAGAAGTTGAACCGATAATAACTCTTATATCTCCACCACGTACTTTTGAAAATAATTCTTCTTTCTGCTTTTCATTTGTTGCATCATGGATAAATGCTATTTCTTCTTCGGGAACACCTTTTGAAATAAGTTTATCTTTTATATCATCATATAAATTAAATGTTCCATCATTTTTAGGTGTAGAGAAATCACAGAATACTATTTGTGTAAGTTTATCTTCTTTTGTATCGCCCCATATCTTAAAAACGTTATCTATACATACATTTACCTTAGTACCTGGTTCATCAGGAAGGAGAGGATTTATAAGACGTTGGTCTAAGCCTGTTTTACGTCCATCTGTTGTGATTTTTAACATGTTATCTACACTTGGTTCTACTTCTTTGTTTTGAATTTTTTTCGCACGTTCTGAGAGCATCCCTACAAGTTCACGTTGTGTTTCTGTTGGTTTAACGACTACATTTTTTACATCACATACAGGTAAAACTAAATCATCTAACATATCCATAGTTTTTATATCTGCACACTCTTTAAACATATTCATCATTTCAGGCAGATTATAAAACTTTGAAAACCTTGTTTTTGACCTATATCCTGTGCCTTCAGGAGCAAGTTCCATTGCCGTAACTGTTTCACCAAAAGTAGCAGCCCAGGCATCGAAATGTTTTAATCCTTTCTCCTGAAGTAAATCATTTTGTAAATATTTCATCATGGAATAAACTTCCGTCATTGAGTTCGAGACTGGCGTGCCGTAAGCAACACCTTAACAACGAAAATTTGGTAATGTTTGGACGGTTGGTTTTACAGCAATAAAACCGAAAGGACGAATACAAATGATTGATGCGATGTACAATTACAGACAGGGCGATATTCACTCCGCGGAGTTCTCCGATGAGTTCAATAAACTCTGCATACCGTTTGAAAATTCACTGAACGAGGAGCAGATTGACGTGTTCCACCAAATACTTGACTGCGTGAGCGATACTGCTGCCGCTGAAATGAGAGCTGCCTACAAGGTCGGTTTCAAGGACGGGGCTAATATGATGCAGGAGATTCTGAATAAATAGTATCATAGCATAAGAAAAGGGCTATGTCCTCCGTAATTGTCTGCGGAAGGCATAGCCCTGATTTTTCTCACAAGCCGATTCGATTTTTATCTTTTATTATCATCTCACCACTTTTCTTCACTTTTTACTCATTGAATCTTTTTTCTGAAGGCACTCGGTGTGGTTCCGGTAATACTCTTAAATTGCTTCATAAAATAGCTGTCCGAGGAATATCCGCACTTCTTCGAAATTTCGCCCAGTGAAAGAGCTGTATCCTTCAGCAGATGCTTTGCAAGCTCCACACGAAATTGTATCAACTCTTCAAAAATACTTTTCCCGAAACAGGATTTATACTGCTTTTGCAGCGTACTCTTTCCCATACCGGCGATCCTGCACATCTGCTCCACTTTCCAAGGCTTTCCCGGCTCTTTTCTGATGGATTCCCTCAGATATGTCAGATGATTCCGAATTTCTTCACGATGCTGTGTACGGATGCTGTTTTCTTTTATGCGGCTTTCCTGTACCGTCAACCTGTCCAGAGCAAGCTCTGTCTGTGTGACAAAAAGGAGATAATAATGGTCGTAAATCCGTTCAGGCACTTCAAATGTCAGTGCAATCATACCAAAATCACGTTTCTGAAAATGAAGCGGTGACAAAAATATGATTTCGGATGCATCGTTGTTTTGCAAAAATCCGGCAGCATCTTTTTCAGAAAAGGTAAATTCTGCATTTGAATCATCTCCCTGTGATGCTGCACAGCGAAGGAATCCATCCTGCTCGTGCATATAAATACGCAGAGACTTTACCTGATACAACTTTCTTGCATGAAATAAAGATCTTTGCAGCAGATCTGATACATTCTGTGCTTTTGCCAGATTGAATGGCAGATCATCACAGAATATGTCCTCTTCCCACATTTTTGGTACTGTTTCATTTTGCACTTGTATAGTCTGCTTTATCGGAACGGTACTGCATCCGCACGAGCTGCCAATGATGAACCCGCTTTCTGGATGGTGTACCTGACTGCACAGTGTTCCAGTCAGATTACGGTACAGCCGGCGCATTGCGTCTGCACCGAGCTGATAATGATTGCGGTTATAGGTCGTCAGCGTAACATCAATATTCGCTGCAAACAAATATCCGTCATATCCCGTGACAGCGATGTCCTCCGGAACACGAATACCTGCGCTCATCAGTGTTTTGATAAGTGCAATTGCAGTTACATCATTGCCGCAGACGATCGCTTCAGGTCTGGGAAGCTTTTCGGAGATGATTTTTTGTGCATAGTTGATCGCAGAATCCACCCAGAATGTACCGTAACTATAATAGCTTTCATCAAAATATAAGCCGTGTTCCGTCATCTGATCCTGATAAGCTTTGAGGCGTGTCTGTGCCTGAAAAAGCACCTGCGGACCTGTCAGGCAATATATTTTTTTGTACTCGTGGACTTCTATCAAATGTCGGACGACCTTGCCGAAATCATAATAATCATCATACTGCGTGCTGTTAAAGATCGGGTGCTCCCGTTCGTCCACAGTCATGACATATTTTTGTGAGCTGAGCAAAAGCTCTTCTACTTCCTGAATGACCTCACTGCCCATTGTTACATCATCCTTAATGTACAGAAAGCCATCAAAAGCATCTGAAAGGATCATTTGGTAAATACTGCGTTCCGCTTCGGAGTGCTCGTGTTCACACTGTGTGAAATGGCACAATGGTGCAAGTACGATGCAGTCACAGCCTGCCTGATTTACCTGAGCAAGAGCGCCACGCACAATGTTTCGGATATGATTCCGTGCAAGAATAGATATCACAATTCCGATCAATGGTTTCTTTTTCATGATCTTCTCACCTCATAAAACATTTCTTGGTAAAATTATAGCACATTTATCGTAAAATTGCAAGACAATATTACAATTGCTTTTGAAATTTATGTATGCAAATACGCACGATAATATATTGACAATTTATACTCAAAACTGTATAATTTCACTATAGAGCTATTCATGATTCGCATAAACAAAAAAATATAATCAGGAGGGTATTTATGAAAACAAGAAATAAGATTACCGCCGTATTGCTTTCATTTGCAATGTGCATCACACCAATAGCGGCACAGAGTGGACACTTCTTCACTTTGCCTGTCACCATCACCGCTTCTGCTGAAAGCATCAGCGATATGCCGGCAGAATATCAGTATGCTGCTGACTGGATCTGGCAGAACCGCATCAAGCGTGAGCAGTCCACAGTCCGCCGCAATACATTATTTGACCAGATTGTTGCTGGAAAGGGTACGATCAATTATGTAGTGAAGTGGCAGTCCTATAAGACCGTTACCTATGAGCAGCGGCAGAAGTTTGAGAAAATTCTTTCTAATTGTATCAATGCGTGGAATGACTGGCTTGCAGGCTATGAAAACTGGCCTTATGAACATATTGATGTAAAGATCGTGGGTTGGGCGGTCATCGACAAGAGCTGTCTCCTTGATCTGCATGATGACGAAGTTGTATATACGAACACAAAGTATTATGATGCACAGTACGATACTTCAAATGGCAGAGATACTATTCCGGACAGAGAGCCATACGCACCATCGGAGCTGTCACGCTTTGACCACTTTGCAGAAAACGGATATGAATATCCGGGCGGACTGGACAAGAGATTTGATATGTATATGTGGGCTACACAGGGATTTCCGGATATCGGCGGCTGCGGCGGTGACTGGGGACAGCGTCTTTCAGATACAGCTTATCTTGGTATGATTCAGAACGGCAGCCTTCATGTTCTGGAGCATGAGATCGGTCACGGTTTCGGCATGACGGATTTCTATGGTGGTGAAGGCGAATCAGACGGTTTCCCGCCAGGAGGTTTTCCGGGCGGAGAAAATTCTATCATGATGGCAGGCTCTGCGGCAAAAATTACGGATTTCGACGGCTGGATGCTTCGCTATATGTGGAGCAAGATCAAGGACGATGCCGAAAGATTTGACCTTGCAAATGCACAGCCTGAGCCTACCGAGCCCTCTTCCGAACCAGCCACACAGCCATATGAAGGACTTGCAAGCGGCTATTTTATGGGAGATATAAATAGCAACGGTCAGATAGACGTTGGTGATGCTGTACTTCTGCAAAAATGGCTGCTGGCAGTTCCTGATACATATTTGCCGAACTGGAAAGCAGGAGATTTGTGTAAAGATGACAGGCTTGATGTATTTGACTTGTGTTTGCTGAAAAGTCTGCTTGTTTCCGGTGAGACGCCGGAATGGGTAAGTGATAATGATGAACCGCAGGTACAGGGCGAATTTATCACCGCAAATATGGCAAAGCACGGTGCTTCTCTCCCGACACAGGGCGACGCAAAGCTTGTTGTATTCTATGTGGATTTCCCGGACTGCCGCTATGATTATGAGCCTACACTTGACGAGCTGAATCAGATATCCTTCGGAGCAGCGAATGAAGCAAGCAACTGCTATCCCTTTGAAAGCTTTCCGGCATTTTACGAACGCGCTTCAAAGGGCAGTATGAATCTCACAGGACAGGTGTTCCGCTATACCACGAAGAAAAATCAGTCGGCTTATGATACCGATAAGGTCAAGATCGCTGAGGAGTGCTATGAGGCGTTCAAAGATCAGGTTGACTTCTCGCAGTTTGACGGCAACGGTGACGGCAGAATTGATGCAACACTCTTTACCACTCCCACAAAGGCAGGAGATGATAACTGGTGGCCGTGTGAGGGCGCATTCGGCGATCCGGATTACCGTGTGGACGGCGTTGGCATAGGACACATTATCACCGGCAATGCACAGATTGAGGGTACTGATAATTATGTGAACTATATCAGCTCCTATTGCCATGAGCTCGGTCACTGCACAGGTCTGCCGGACTATTACCTCTTCACAAATCCCAGCGACGGTGAAGGGATGCACGGCACTGCCGGCATCGAGCTGATGGATATGGATGCAGGCTCGGATTTTGGCGCATTTTCCAAGCTGATGGAGGGATGGTATACACAGGATCAGGTACAGGTATGGTATCCCGAAGAGGGGACAAAGACCTTTACGCTCCGCAATGCGCAGACGGATGCAGGAAATTGCCTCATCATTCCCAATGGACAGCTTGCCGATGATTACTTCTCCGAATATTTTATCGTGGAGTATGCTACAAAGGACGGCAACAACAGCGGTATCGGGAGAAATACAGTGTGGTGGCAGACCGCAGGCGAGGGCGTTCGCATCTATCACATCGATGCAACGACCGAGTACGGCTGGAACACCTATTTCCGCTATGCAAGCGGCAGCGAGTTCACCAATCAGGATCAGGGCAGACGGCTTATTCGCATAATTGATGATACCGACACGGATAATTTCTACCATACAGGCGATACAGTGACGGGCAGCATTTCCGGCTTCCATTGGTATGATGCAAACGGTGGTCAGACCGTAGACACCGGATTCTCCATTGAGATAGGCGAGTCAGCGAATGGCGCTTACACCGTTACGGTCAGAAAATAATTTGCTTTTCTTCTCTCTATCTGCACAATCAGAGAGCTGAAATATTGAGATTCCTTGGGTTTTGGGTTAGCTGTCGAAAATAAACACAGATCATCTTCTTATTATCCGTACTGCCGGGGGCATTTTGGCGCTGAAATAGTATGATTTCCACAGAGACTTTGTGATTGCAATTGAATGTAGTCTATTGGCGCGCCTGTAAACCGTTCCGTACAAGTCCATTTCAGCGTTATGGCGCGCGCCACAATGACAGCATACCCTTTTGAAACTGAATAACAGACAAAGACCTGAGATTTGCTCACACAAGCACTTCTCAGGTCTATTCTTTTTCAGGCGGTTAGTTTTCCGCTCCGCAGGCTCGGACAGCTCTGATGGGCATTTCCGTTCGTCTGAGGTGGATGTCAAGCAGAGGTCGGCTCTGCGATCCCGTGTTCTGCTTCATACTCCCTGATACGGCGGTAAAACGTATTAGCCGACAAGTCCATTCTCCGCATAAAGTCCCTGCCCGTGATATTCTTCGACTTCCATTCCCCATAAAGCTGACCGAACCTTGTCCAGTCGATTTCAATGGGTTTCCGTCCCGTGTACTTGCCCTGTGTCTTGGCGATCTCGATACCCTCACGCTGTCGCTGTTTGAGCTGTTCACGCTCCAATTGCGAGAGGGCAGCAAAGACGGTAAGCATAAACTTTCCCGACGGAGTTCCTGTTGCAAAAACAATACCTTTTCCACCTGTAATTTCATCAAGATATTGACACTTCATATATAAGTCTACTGTTTTTTGAACATTATCATTAGTAGATATTCCTGCTACATTTCTCATTTTAGTATTTAAGAATAGATTTTTAAATAAATGTGCTTCATCCAAGTACATCTTATCAATTCCCAATTCCTCAAATGTAACAACATCGTCACGCTTACTACTGTGCAGTAACTTATCGAGCTTAGTTTCTAAGTTTTTCTTAGTCTTTTCAAGTTGTTTTACATGGAAGTTTTCAGAATTTTGAGATTTTAATTCTGAAATACCATCAATAATTTCATTACCTCTTTCTCTCCAAGAAGTTTTTGCATCTA
>CAYRJT010000116.1:0-7681 GCA_964424675.1 uncultured Lachnospiraceae bacterium | reverse complement strand
ATTCCTAATTTCATTTTATATTTTACCCATCTGGAATCCCTTATTGACTGGGATTTCTTCCTTTCTCTCCATTTATTCTACACAATTTTCAGAGCTTTTTCAATTCTTTCACTTTCTATCATTTCCTGTTTCTTTTGAAACACATATCTAATCATATAGCATCAAAAACACCAAGTATGACGATTCCTACGATTACAAGTGCAATGGTCGCATAATGCTTGACGGAGAGTTTCTCTTTTAGGAAGATTCTGCTCCAAATGACGCTTGCCACGCAGTAGGCGGATATAATGGGAGCAGCCATCATCACGTGTGCCTCATCCCCAATTGCATATATGTAAGCGAATTGTCCTGCGGTCTCGCAGATGGCACCGGCATATTTGGGTGCTTCCATCTTAGGAAGCAGGCGCTGTTTCTTGATCAGAACCACATATACAAAACAAACGGCTCCACAGAGCAGAAATGTGAGTTCGTAAGCTACATTGGCAGAATCCTCGTTCAGTGTTCGCAGCACCAGCGAATCTGCAAATGTTCCAAGTGCATCCAACAAGCAATATATAATCGGAAGTGTCAATGCAAGAACCGATTTCGCATATTTATAATTTGACTTTTCCTGGCGTGCCGTCCGCAGTTCTGTATCCTCGCGTGCCTCCACGATACCCAGCCCTACCACACCGACGCATACACATGCAACGGCGGCCAGCTGCCAGCCGTTGACTTCTGCAATGCCCCCAGTAATCAGGCATAACACCGCTACCAGCGCTCCCGAAGAATTACAGATCGGTGATGATATAGACAACTCGATATAGCGCAGTCCCACATATCCGATCGTCATTGACAATATATACAGAATAGATACCGGCAGATATGTCAGAATAATCTTCCACGAAACAGCAACTCCACTGAATGTCATTTCATATAACGCATGAATTCCCATAACGACCCCTACCGCCATGACCATCTTCAGATGCGCGTATTTGTCACTGCCGTCCCTGCATCCAATCTTAGAAAATAAATCCGAACCGCTCCAGCATAATAATGCCGCAATTGATAAACCAAACCACATGATACTATCCCCTCATCTTTTTTAACTCATTATACATACAGAAAGAAAATTCATCAATATTAAAGTTCATTCGGCAGCAGTCCTATAGATTGATTCGATGATATGATTCCTGTAGTTTTTCTGCAATGACCTGATCAATCGTTTCATAGAGGATATCCGTATCAATTGGCTTGGCAATATGTCCATTCATCCCGGCAGACAATGCTGCTGCTACATCTTCCGTAAAAGCGTTCGCTGTCATTGCATAGATGGGAATCACAGACGCATCTGGTCTCTCTAACGCCCGTATCGCACGTGCAGAAGCATAGCCATCCATCTCCGGCATCTGTACATCCATTAAAATCAGATCATATGTACCCGGTTCTGCATTAGAAAACAGTTCCACCGCCCTACGTCCATCTTCTGCATAATCTACCGCTAAATTGACCATGTTCAGAAGTTCAGTTGCTATTTCAGCGTTCAATTCCTGATCCTCCGCAAGAAGTACCCGATGGCCTGTAAAATCATAGGAGTCTTTTGCTGGTTTTTTTGTCTGTATTCCTCCATTTGTCAATGGCATCAATGCATCATACAAAGTAGACTGGAACAAGGGTTTTGAGACAAAATGATCTGCCCCTGCTTCTTTCGCCTGATCGGCAGCCTCATTCAAATCATATGCAGATACAATGATAATCATTGTCTTACCCGGTTCAGCAGCCCGAATACGACGTGTCAGCTCAATGCCATCCATACCAGCCATCTTCCAGTCAATCAGGCATACATCGTAGGATGTCTGACTCCTGTTTGCCTGATCAATCAGTCTAAGAGCCTCGTCAGCTGATCCGGCAGAATCGTACATCACACCGATTCTATTGAGCACAATTGCAGTATATTCCAGTGCAGAAGGATCATCATCCACTACCAATATGCGAATGGATGACAGCATTCGTTTCTCTTTATCGCCAGATGTCTCAACTATTTCAAATGGAAGTTCTACAGTAAATGTAGTTCCTTTTCCTTTTTCGCTCTCTACCCTGATGACCCCATGCATCAAATCAACCAGATTCTTAGCAATAGAAAGTCCCAGGCCGCTGCCACCATGCAGCTGTGCCGTACTTGCTGATTCCTGCTCAAAAGGCTTGAAAAGTCTCTGAATCATCTCTTCACTCATCCCGCATCCGGTATCTGTAACCTGAATGCACAGAAATACAGTATTCTCCTTGCGAGTGTTTTCTGTAACGCTGACAGTTATGGCTCCACCCTTTTCTGTAAATTTATATGCATTCGACACAAGGTTCAGCAGGATCTGATTTAATCGCAGACTATCACCAATCAGTGTCTCATTCTCAATATCAACTTTAAAACTAAAAGCAATGCCCTTAGATACACATTGAGGATAGTAAATTGTACTGATGCCTGTCAGAACATGCTTAATATCAAATTTTTCATTCGCCACCTTAAGCTTGTTTTCTTCTATTGCAGACATATCTAATACATCATTGATAATGTTGAGCAATACCCTAGAAGAAGTGTCAATCTTACTCAGATAATCATCTACCTTCTCCGGATCTTCCTTATGCTGTCTTGCAATCGTCGTCAGACCAACAATGGCATTCATAGGCGTTCGTATTTCATGAGACATGCGGGAAAGGAATTGCCCCTTTGCATCATTTGCCTGTTTTGCCTGTGCCACTGCTTCTGAAAGCAAAGTATTTTTCTTTTGCAACGCATGCTCTGAACGTTTTCTGACCATTGACACACGAAGTAACAGAATAAAGCAGACTGCCACAAGAAATGTAATCAGCGTAATTGGCAGCCACAGCTTTGTCAAATAATCAAGCACTGTATAATGATACTGGGTAGCAAATGTATGTTCAATCAGACTTGTGCTTAACATGGTATCATCCAGCGTCTCGATAGATTTGTTGAGAATAGACAATAATACAGGATTGCTGTCTCGCCTCATCACCATAGCAGTATGCTCTTCCATGATTTCTACCGGCAGCACTTCCAGTCCGTCATATTTAGGGCGCTGTAAAAGCTGTCCCAGTAAATATGTATTCTGAACAAAAAGATCCACATTACCAGAAGCGACCTGATTCAGGCACTCCTCATTCGTATCGTACCCTATCGTCTCTATATTGGGATAGTCAGTTGACAGTCTTCTCTGCAATGCTTGAAAAGAGGATAGGACAGCCACCACCAAATGCCCTGTTATGTCTACATTTTTCCCTTTCAGTCCCACAGGGACAACAGAGCTGATCATAAATGCAGATGTAGGAACCAGCGACTCATTTGTCATAAAATTATCACGCTCTATGCCACAAATGACATCATATCGACCAGTCTCAAAAAGCTCCGGAGTTGTCTTCGCATTATCCAATGGCTGATAACTAAATTTCAGTCCTGTTTCGTTTGCAATAGACTCAAGCACGTCATAGCAAATACCCGTAAATTCGCCTGTGGATACATCATAAGAAGAAAATGGCGGACGTTCCCTCATCAATCCGACGCGAATGACATTTTCCTGTGAAATATAGTTTCTCTCATCGGAAGTTAATCGTAAGGATTCGCTGGCCGCAGTTTCTCCATAATACTTATGATACAGCTCCGTTTCAAAATTCATACCTGTCTTAATTTCCTGCAGCGCAGCATTCAGATCATCCATATACGGAAAGCCCTTATAAGAGATAATGTAATATGGACCTGCACTATATTCTGCCAATAGTGTATATCCGGTCAAGCTTGCCATATTCTCACTTAGTATGGCATCTATCTCACCCTTTTCCATAGCCTCAATCATTTCCGCTTCCGAAGCATAGTCCACGATCCGGCAGGAAAATCCATTCTTTTTTGCATACTGCAAAAAAAGTGGCGTAGTTGCAGATTCCTCCACTGCTCCAACTATAAGACCATTAAACCTGTCATAATCTTCAAATTGAAGCTGATCTTGATCTGAAAGTGTATAGAGCAGTCCCTGTGCATAACCAAGTGGGAACTTCGTATACTCATAATCCTTTGCGCGTTCCTCTGTATACTGCGCATTGCAAAGGATATCGATTTCACCATTCTTAAGCTGCTTCATCAGTTCAGGCCATGTACCATAAATGAATTCATAATGAAAGCCTGTATATTCTGAAATTCTGTTCAGATACTCCACTGCATATCCAATATATTCGCCTGAAGAATTCTGGGTGATAAAACCATTATAATCAATATAACCCACCTTAAGTGTTATATCGTCATTATCTGCAGCTGTTGCTTTTAAAGGAATAGACCATGCCATTAATATAAATGTCATGAGCAGTAATATCATGTACTTTTTCCAATTGTTTTTTAGATTCATCTCAACACTCGCTTTCATTTGCCTCTGCCGTTTCAATCCTCTTTTTCATAAAGCTCTCCCTTTACTGCAAGGTATGCTGTATTGTATAAATCCTCAGCTTCCTGGAGCAGTACCAGCAGTGATTGATCTTTCATGCCCATACGCAGAGCCTCAACAATTTCGCATATCTTTCTGAAATATGCCGAAATACTGAGGTTTCCTGCCCCTCCCTTGAGATCATGTACAATTCGGAAAGCTGCCTCGTAGTCCTCAGCCTCCAATGTTTTTCGTAATACAGGCAATTCATCTTTTTCAAAGAATTTCATTAGGAACTTTTCATAAATCTGAGTGGATCCCCCAAATCGGCGAACACCCTCTTCATAATCTATTCCTGCTTGGATCAATCTCTCTTTATTCATTTTTTTCTCCTTTGGAAGAAATTTTGTGAAAGCCTTACAATTGACCGGTTCATTTTCAGCAATTAGAATTGTCCACTTTATTCTTCAGATAAACATTCATTTCTATGTCGCTTTTTGCAATATCTGTTAAATATATGATATAAACCTTACGTTCTTTCATTCTGGACGCTTTTGCATGAATATGAATCACTCGTCCACCCTCAGGTATGGTAATGGTTTTATCGATGCACTCCCTCTCAGCCATCTCTTTGATCGGGCAAAAAGGACAGGGCTCATCCAGTTCACCAAAATAATGAAAACAACGTTTGTCAGTTTGATCCAGAAGTCTTCGCTCACAAACCGTTTGATCACGTTCATATGCATACCTTGCAGCAGACCCCTCTGTCTGCTTGTTTGCATATAATATCTTATAGGTCTCTGCTTCTATTACATAAAGTGAATTGATGGAATCGTCAACCAGTTGGAAGAAAAAATCCCTGTCTATGTCAGGAAATCCATAAGGTTTAGCAGATTTACTTCGTTTTGCATCAGGCTTTAAGATGTCATATAGATAATCGTAGCATTCTTCTGACACATTACCATTTTGGGCAATGTCAAGAATACCTCTGGCATTTTCGCGGCTTGGAAAACCTTTGCCGTTCTCCCAACGGTTCACAGTCAGAAACGATTTATGAATCATCTTAGCCAGATCCGTTTGTGTGATTCCAAGTTCCAGCCGCATCTGCCGTAATGCTTCCTGAAGGCTCATTTCCATCCACCTCTCGTTCAAAAACGATATATTAAATGATATATATTTTATTATATACTCATCACATTTTCTGTCAACCATTTCCTATGGAAGAGAAAGGATAATAAAAAAACATTTGTTTTTTTGACAAATAAACCGTCAACGAGTAAAATATAGATTATGACTGCCGTTTCAGCAGACAGTCACCTGTATCAAGCAAATGGATATAATGAAAGGAACTTATAGATTATGGAAAAAGTACTCTTATTTTACCCTCCCGGACCGCTGTTCCAGCGTGGAGAGGATCGCTGCCAGCAAAATGTAGATGATGGTTCAGCACAGGCTATGCGTGCCTGCAACGATCTCGGCTACGCAGCCGCTATTTTATTAAAAAAGGATTATGAAGTCAAGCTTCGTGACTATCAGACGCAAAAGGATACACTGGAAGATCTGTATCATGACATGGAAACATTTCAGCCAGATCTGATCATGATCAGTGTGACAAATACGACGATCTTTGAAGACATCAAGCTGGTAGCTGAATTAAAGAAGAAATATCACCCTGTTGTCGTTTTAAAGGGTGCGATATTCTATGCGCCGGAGCAGGCGATGCTGGATTTGCTGGATCTCTCCTGCGTAGACTATATGATCGGCGGTGAGGTCGACTTTGCCATCGGTGAGGTTGCTGATTATGCGCTGCGTCATCAGGGAGAGGTTTCCTCCATCCTGAGCATTTTATACAAGGATGCTGATGGAAAGCTACAGCAGACTGCATTTCATACATGGGGCCAGGATCTGGATCAGATGCCGTTCCCTGCAAGACACCTGATGAATAATGCACTCTATACAAGGCCTGACACAGATGCGCCCATGGCTACGATCCAGACAGCCCGTGGCTGTCCTTCCAACTGTACATTTTGTCTGACTCCTGAGATCTCCGGTAAGTGTGTCCGGTTCAGAAGCCCTCAGAATGTCATGGAGGAATTAACAGAATGCTATGAAAAGCATGGAATCAAGGACTTTTTCTTTAAAGCTGATACCTTTACCATCAATGCAAAATGGGTTCAGGAAATGTGCAGTCTGATTATCAACTCTCCGCTTCATGGTAAGATTCAATTTACAGCCAATTCGCGTGTCCGTCCGCTCGCAAAGGAAACATTGCAGCTGATGAAGGAAGCCGGCTGTTTCATGGTCGCCTTCGGTTTTGAATCGGGTTCCCAGGAAATCCTGGATTCCATCCGCAAGGGCACAACGGTAGAGGAAAATCTGCAGGCAGCAAAATGGTGTCACGAGGTCGGCATTCCTTTCTGGGGCTTTTTCGTGATCGGATTTCCCGAGGAAAAAAAGGAACATATTTTACAGACAAAGAAGCTGATTTTAAAAGCGGATCCTGATTTCATTGAAGTCACAATTGCCCTGCCGTTCTACGGAACACCGCTTTATGATACCTGTAAGGAGAACAACCTGATTGCCGAGAATGTGCTTGGAAGTGATTTCTTCCACTCCAGCATGACAGGTACAAAATATCTGTCTCTGGACGAGCTGATGAAGCTGCGCCGCAACATCCTGCTCTCTTTCTATCTGCGTCCGACTTACATCTTCAGGAAGATGGGACAGTGCGTCAAGCATCCGGGTATTTTTGCAAACTATGTAAAGTACGGCATTAAGTTGGTACTGAATCTGTTTAAATAGAAACGTGCGTCGACGGGCGCACGCATAAAGCTCCACATTCACATGACAAAGAATGCGGAGCTTTTCATTTTATTCATTTTATTCATCTAATTCTTTCAGAAGCTCTGCATACAGCTTTTCACGGACTCTGACTGACCGGTCAAGAATGATATAATCAGCACCTGCATTCACGGCCGCCTGGCCATCCTTGCTCATACGATCTCCAATCATGATGATCTCTGACGGCTGATAATGATTTTCCTCCATGATCACCCGCAGCCCCTTAGGATCAGGTTTCAGGCTCATGATGCTTTCATCCAGTGCAGAATATAGTTTGTCTGCCTTGATATCCAGTGCACGCAGCTTATCCGCGACCGGATAATCCGAGTAAATCATCACAGAAATGCCCTTGGCATGAATGGCATTGATCAGATCCACCAAAGCTTCATCCCTGCATTCCGGCAGGATTGTTAACGGCTTCTCATACATCCATTTTT
>CAYRJT010000115.1:0-7694 GCA_964424675.1 uncultured Lachnospiraceae bacterium | reverse complement strand
ACCAAAATCATCCATCGAACTGGCAATGCCATAGCTCTTCAGGATGTCTACAGCCTGCGTCAGCAGTGTAGTATCCTCCATGTTTGCACTCTCTGTAAATTCTACTTCTAAATATTTTGTCGGAACACGATATTTCTTGACCATTTGTACGATTTCGTTCGCAAAGTTCTCATTTGCCAGATGTACCTTGGAGAAATTCACAGAAATCGGAACCACGTCCAGCCCCTCATCCAGCCACTTTCTGATGGATTGACACACGCTGTTCAGAACGAAGAAATCTACATTGCAGATAAAACCGTTCCGCTCAAACAGCGGAATAAATTCCATAGGCGGAATGATCTCTCCATTATCATTCCAGCGTACCAGTGCTTCAGCGCCGCCAATACAAAAGTCGTCCAGATTGATCTTTGGCTGATAATAGACTACAAACTCTCCTGCATCCAGAGCATCCTGCATTCTTGCCTCGATGTCCTTTTCCTTCAGGAAATGATTATGTATTTCTTCATTAAAATAAACGACATTGGATTGTTCGCCCTGCTTTGAAATCGAATATGCCGCCATGGCATATTCCAGCGGCATCTGCACATTCCTGTCTGATTCCTTGATATGATAAACGCCGACAATAAAGGCAATACGCTGCTTGATGATTTCGTGATTCATAGACAAATCGAGTTCTACATCTGACAGCATCTCAAGATACTTCTCCAGATTGCTTGTCCTGACGATCACGGCAAAATTATCATTCACAAGTCTCGCCACTACCTGATCAGAAGACATCTCACCGGTCATGGCCTTCAGCTTATCTGCAATCTGGATCATTGCCTGATTTCCAATATCATAACCATATTTCTGGCTGATCAGCTTAAATTTGTAGGCACTCATATACAGCACTGTATACTTGTGTGCAACACCCTGTTCCATGAAGGAACTGAGCGTCTGTGTAAAACCTGTCAGATTGACCAGACCCGTCAGCTCATCATGTGCTGCAGCCATCTTCGCCTCGTATAGGTACTTTGTGCGGCCCAAATACAGCAGCAGAAAACGTGCCATGTCATCCATATTCTGCCTGTCACTGTCATCCCATACAACATCTGAATCCAGCTTCCAAAACTGAATCATGGTATCATTCTCATTAACAACAGAATGAACAAATTCGTAATCCGGTTCATTCAGCAGTCTTGTATCATATTTTTTATAGGGGGTAAATTCCTTGAGTAGGATATCTTCGCCATTAAATGCGACATGAATCTGTCCGATCCTCATCTCATCTGCTACGAAAGAAATCCCTTGGGGAAGAGCCGTTACATCATCTGTCTTATCATAGACCAACTCTAAAAAATCTCCAATGCGCCTGTCGAGCACCGGAGGCCTGACTCCCTCGCTTTTTTCTTCCTGTTCACTCATCCTTTTATCCTTTGCCTGTGTTCTCTTTTTCTAAACAATAGGGAATCCTATGTACGTTCAAAAAATAATTTCAATTTTCGCAAAATAGCAAGAAATATGCCCGCATCTACCGCATCAATCCATGACGTAGATCTTCGCATGCCTTCTATCACATATTTGCTGAGAATACCTCCCAGATCCTGAATATCCGTCAGTCTGGCATTTTCTATCATTTGAAGCTCATCCTTATGAGAATGAAGACGATTACGGGTATACACATATGGATAATTCCTGTCCATGAATACCGTACTCTTTGCCAGCTTCACAAACTCCAGCAGTGTCGCATCATAGGTGGTCACCGGCATTGACTTCATCCCCGGCTCTCCGTCATAGATGCCAGACACATCTGCGCCCTTCTTTGCCTCGAACCATGTCAGATATGGTATCAGACGCTTTGCATCTGTACTGTATTTATCAATAATTGCCTGTTTTGTACTGATCTCCTGTTCTGACATATGAAGCCTCATTTCTTATCAAAAAAATAACTATCCGTTTCTGATTTAGTATATTATAATAGAGGCATGAATGTCAAGGAAAGCAAACTGCAAACAATAATTGAATATGGCATATTAATACTGGTTTCTATTGGCTTTTTATTATTGTTTTCCCTGTGGACCACACCCCTGCTGCCAAAGTGGTACGGCTGTGACGCTTCTTTCTTTTCCATGACCGGCCGTGGCATCCTGCACGGATGGGTACCATATGAGGATTTCTTTGATCTGAAGGGGCCGTACTTTTTCTTTCTGCAGGCTCTCGGGCAGTTGATGTGTCAGGGACGTTTTGGTATCTTTCTTCTCCAGATTCCGTTTCTGTCAATATCCTTGATCCTGATTTACCGGATGGCTCTGCTGTATCTGTCCAAAAAACAGGCTGTATTTGTACTGGTTTCCTTTTTGTTTTTGCATGTTGCCATGCTCTGGGGCGGAAATACACTGGAGGAGTACTGCCTTCCGTTTAATCTGCTATGTATGTATACTGCACTCAGGCTCATGAAGGATGAGGCCTTTGAAGAGATGCCCAACTACGCATTTCTCTATGGTGTCTGCTGCGGCTTCATCACCTTCTGTAAAATCACAGCTGCTGCTCCTGTCATCGGTATCACAGCCGCATTTGCATTGCTACTGCTGCTTCGCAAGAATTACAAACAGTTTTGGCTCTGCTTTTGCTCTTTCTTCTGCGGACTGATCCTGATCATGATTCCTTTGTTGATCTATTTTGGGATACACGGCACACTCAATGATATGTTCTATGCTGTCTTTGCCTTTGCTTTCAAGCGCTCGGTGGATTTTGCAGAACCGTACAACCTGACATGGGAATTAAAATGCTTCGGATGTATATTTGCTTTTCTGTTTGCATTATTATATAAGAAAGAACTCAGATCACCGGAACGTCTGGTATTAGTCATTACAGCCGGCGTCACTTATGTGGCTTTACATTTCGGTACACCTTTTGTATACTATTTCACGACCTCTATGCCTGTATTTTTGGCTGCACTCATTCTGTTCATGGCAGTCAACCGTCCCTTTGTTCTTGGGAAATCATGCAAGCAGCTGATTTGCGTGGGCATCCTTGTCGTATTGTTCGTCTTTTATGAGGATAACTGCCATGATACACTGATGACCGCAGTAAAGGACAGGGACAATACCTATTATGATGAATACTATCAAAATGCCACTGATCTGGCAGTATTTATCCCCGAGTGGGAACGAAATGACGTCTACTGTTTCAATGTCGACATGAACTGGTTTGAGATCAATGATATCCTGCCATGCTATCGTTATCCGGTCAATACACCGTTTTTTATTGCCCTGGATGAAAATATCGGGAATGACCTGCGGACTCTGCTCGATACCGATCCGCCAAAATGGCTGATTACCAGCAACAATATCCACAATGAGATTGATTTTGTAGGTACAACGCTGGATGAGAAATATACTTTTATCTATTCCAATGATCTAGGCTCCATTTATCTGCTGGACGACAATTATAAAGAAAATAAGGAAATGTAATCATGACTGATCAAGAACATCGCTATAAGCTTAGCTATACACAGTTTGTTGCACTCGGATTTTTTGCCATTATCATAACGGGAGGTCTGCTGCTGACACTGCCTGTCGCTTCAAAAGCAGGTACATGGACGCCGCTGATTGACGCTCTGTTCACTGCCACCTCTGCTACATGCGTCACAGGACTGGCAGTATATGATACCTATCTGCACTGGTCTCTGTTTGGACAAATCATCATCCTGATTCTCATCCAGATCGGCGGTGTAGGCTTTATGACGGTCATTACACTCTTTTCCATTTTAATGAAAAGACAAATACCTCTGCATGAAAGAAAACTGATCATGCAGTCTGCTGGTGCCATGAAGGTCGGCGGCGCAGTTCAGTTGATCAAGCAGGTGGCCCTTGCGACCTTTATCATGGAAGGAATCGGTGCCTGTCTGCTGTCGATTCGCTTTATACCGGAGATGGGACTGATTACCGGTATTTACTACGCTGTATTTCACTCAATCTCTGCTTTTTGTAACGCAGGCTTTGATCTGATGGGACGTTATGATGCCTTCTCCTCTCTGACCCATTACGTCTCAGATCCACTTGTCAATCTGGTCATCTGCGGACTGGTCGTCACCGGTGGACTCGGCTTTATCGTATGGAATGATATTTCTAAACATAAGCTGCACTTTAAGCGATATCAGCTGCATTCAAAAATGGTACTCACCATGACTGGTTTTTTGCTACTCTTCGGAACGATCCTGTTTCTGATGCTGGAATGCAGTCATACGCAGGATGGCATGACGCTGGGACAGCGTCTGCTGGCATCTTTTTTTGAAGCTGTCACGCCCAGAACCGCCGGTTTCAATACGACCCCTCTTGAGGATCTGTCTGAGAGCGGCAGCCTGCTGACTATGATGCTCATGTTTATCGGCGGCAACCCTGGTTCTACGGCAGGTGGTATCAAAACCAGTACTTTTTTTGTTCTGGTTCTGAGTATCGGTGCCGCATGCAGACATTCCTCCAACATCACAATATTCAAACGCAATCTGGAGGACAGTATCGCAAAACAGGCAGCAGCAATTGCTGCAATCTACCTGATTGCTATTACGCTTTCAGCTATGGTCATTGCCGCTTTGGAACCATTTTCTCTGCGTGAGGTCTTGCTGGAAACAGTATCAGCCGCCGGTACTGTCGGACTGTCCGCAGGTATCTCATCTGTCGGTTGTATCACAACAAAGCTGATCCTGATGATTCTCATGTTCGGGGGGAGAGTTGGTGGTCTGACGCTTGCACTGGTACTGGCTGAGAAACGCATATTTATTCCAATTGAACGTCCGGTTGAGAAGATTTTGATCGGATAAACCATAATCATAGGAGGAACAACATCATGAAATCAGTATTGGTCATCGGCATGGGACGCTTCGGGCGCAGCCTTGCCACAAAACTATACGAACTGGGAAATGACGTGATGATCGTCGATGAGGACAGTGAGCTAATCAATGAACTGTCTCCAAACTTCACGGATGCCTGTGTCGGAGACTGTAGAAAGGAACTGGTTCTGAAATCGCTGGGAATCAACAACTTCGATGTCTGTTTTGTTACCATCGGTGAAAACTTCCAGTCATCGCTTGAAATCACATCTTTGTTGAAGGAGCTCGGTGCCAAGAGAGTCGTATCAAAGGCAAATAGAGATATTCAGGCGAAATTTCTGCTTCGAAACGGGGCAGATGAAGTCATCAATCCTGAAAAGGATATGGCTGAAAAACTGGCTATCCGATACAATGCCAATAAAATTTTTGACTTTATCGAACTGACACCGGAGTTTTCCATTTTTGAAATTCCGATTTTCGGGCAGTGGGTCGGCAAGAGCATCTCCTCTCTTGATGTCCGTAATAAATATGAGATCAACATCCTGGCCGTAAAACAAGGGCAGGAGCTGAAGCCCCTGCCCGGACCGGCATATGTATTTGCCGAAAATGATCATATTGTAGTCGTTGGAAAGGTCAATGTCGTAACAAAACTGACCTCTAAAATGTAATGCTATGCTTCTGCTGACTTTTTGGCCCCTGTACGCTTCTTTTTATCTCCCTCGGTGCTCACCGCTTCCGGCAGGGACTGATTCAAAGGCTTATAGGGGGTCTTTTTGACCGGCTTGGCAGGTGTCATGCTGATCAGCTGTACCGTCGCTGCCTCTCCTGCGGGCTCCACATGGGAACCTGCAACGATTTCTTCTGCCATGGAAGAACCCGCTGTCCTTCTTGCATTTCTGCCGCGTTTTGATGTCTTTTTATGATCAATCACATCTTCTATATTATCATTCAGAACCACTCTGAGGCGATTTAGAAGCTTCACAAAATACTTTGCGATCGGCTCTAACAAAATACCGCTGATGTACTCCATTTGTGGAATGTATCTGCCTGCAAAGTAAGCAGTCAACGCAATCGCTCCGTATCCAAGCAGGATAATTCCGTATTTCTGAAACCCACAGACCATCTTATGTAAGGAAAACCCGTCCCGATACCAGCCGTTTGCAATACCGATCATCTGATTTGCCACCATAAGAACACACAGTAAAATAAATAAAATAATACTCATCTCCATCGTTATGCCTCCTGCTCAAAAATGTGTTATTTTTGGTTGATTTTATTATAGCATCTTGTTCCACTATTTGCTATACTTAATCCTAAATCCTCATTTACATTTTACAAAAGATCCGGGATACAGAGAGGTGCATAACAATATGAATATCAGTACACAAACAGCGAAAAGTGATTTTAATAAAAGGATTGGGAAGCTGGTGCTGCCTATAGTGGTGCAGAATCTGCTCAGTGCAACCATCAGTTCTACTGATGTCGTCATGCTGAATTATGCAGGGCAGTCCTCTATATCAGCAGTATCACTGGCCACACAGATTACGAGCATTCTGTTTATGTTCTATTTTGGTCTCGGAACAGGCGCAACCATGCTGTGTGCGCAGTATTATGGCAAAGGAGATATGCACGCCATCGAAGTCGTCGAGGGCATCTCACTGCGTTTTTCTGTTGTGGTATCTGTGATCATGGCTGTTCTGGCAATCAGCATCCCTGAAACTCTGATGACAATCTATACCAATGATCCGGAGCTGATTCAGATCGGAGCATCGTATCTTAGAATTGTCAGTGTCAGCTATCTGTGCTGGGGCATCATTGAGATCTATCTGGCAGTGCTGCGCAGCATCGGAAGAGTCACGATCAGCACAGCCTTAAATATGGTTGCTTTCTTTGCAAATATCATCCTGAATGCTGTTTTTATCTTCGGACTTTTTGGTGCTCCGAAGCTGGGAGCTGCCGGAGTCGCACTTGCCACTTCAATTTCCAGAGTGCTGGAACTGGTCTGCTGTCTGGTCGTATCTGCCCGTAGTAAGGACATCAAGATGGATCTGCGTTTTATGTTTATCAAAAATAAAGTTCTGTTCAATGATTTTATCAAGCTGTCTCTGCCTGCACTGGGAAATGATGTGGTATGGGGACTTGCCTTTTCCACCTATTCTATTATTATAGGACATCTGGGTTCGGACGCAGTCGCCGCGAATTCCTTTGTCGTGGTCGCCCGCAACTTTGGCACGATCCTGTGCTTCGGTGTCGCAAATGCCGGAGGCATCCTGATTGGACAGGTTCTCGGTGAAAATAAGCTGGAACAGGCTAAGGAGGATACAAAACGGCTGATGAAGCTGACAGTTCTCAGCGGCCTGATCGGCGGACTTCTGATTCTGGCGGCTACACCATTTATATTAGAGTACGCCACACTGACGGATACTGCCATGCATTATATGAAATATATGCTCCTGATCAACACCTACTACGTCATGGGCGCTGCCGTCAATACAACCTTGATCGCAGGTGTCTTCCGTGCCGGCGGTAACAGCAGCTTTGGATTTATCTGTGATGCCATCTCAATGTGGTGTTATGCCGTACCTCTTGGATTTATCTCAGCCTTCGTGCTGAAGCTTCCGGTACTCGTAGTCTATTTCCTGCTCTGTACCGATGAATTTGTCAAATGGCCTGTGGTCATCCACCACTACCGCAGCGGCAAATGGATCAAAAATATCACACGTGATCATCTGTTTGAGGATGAACAAAAGGGGTTGTAAAAAAACTCCTCTAAATGAAAATTTTATCAATCATAAAAGTGGATTAAAAAACATTGACATGTTATAATACTTTTGGTGCTACCATAACGGTAGGCGGTTGCCCTTCTTTTTGGAGGGTTATGCCC
>CAYRJT010000114.1:0-7727 GCA_964424675.1 uncultured Lachnospiraceae bacterium | reverse complement strand
CTCATCCTATTATATAGAAACGGCAAAAATATGTCAATGTCATGCCCTGTGGAACAAACGCCTCTTCTGCGCACTGATCTCCATAATAAAACGGGAGCATTTCATATTCTTTCCATGGTGTTTGCAAGGATAAAACAAATACAGCAGCTGCTTTGCTCTTGTCATGGCGACATAGAATATCCGGCGTTCCTCTTCTGTCTCTGCATTGGTAACTGCCTTATGATGCGGAATATTTCCTTCATAAACATCCAGCACAAAAACAACCTCATATTCCAGCCCTTTGGATGCATGGATTGTGGACAGCGTGATACCTTTCTCTTTGTCCGGCTTCTGCTGCCTGAGCTGATGTTCATATTCCTCTATATGTGTCAGCCATTCCGGTATTGTTTTGAAATGACCTGCGCGCTCCTTTAATTCCTCATAGATCTCTGTCAGGGTATCAGCAGATATTTTTCTTTCCTCCGCGTATGCTGCTATATATCGGTCATACCCGATTCCTTTTGCAAGATAGGACAGCATGCTGCAGGGATCCATGCTCTGCATGAACCGCAGATCATATTTCAGCTTCAAAATGGCTTCTGTCATGTATGCTTGATCACGATAATATTCCAGCAGCTCTCCAAAACAGACCTGTTCGCCTTTGACTGATGCTCTGCCCAAATACCGCTTTGGTTTATTCATGATCTGGTAAAAATCTTTACGGCTTCTCCCACCCATTGCCAGTCTGGCATATGCAGTCACATCTCTGGCGATGGCATGCTGGTACAGATCTGTCAGTCGTTCCTTTGCATGGAACGGTATCGATGCAAGCATCAGACGCTCGGCAATCTCACCGCCACTCATACCCGTCCGGTATAAAACTGCCATATCCTCATACGCATAGTCCTCTGACAACCTTTGTATCTCCCCGGTCAATGCATCCAGTTCATCAGACTGATTTTTGAAATCACGAATACAAACCTCTTCTGCAGCTCTATGTGCAGCTGTCATATTCTTTTCATACCTGTTTCTGTTATGACGGATCAGTTTTTCAGATGCTGCCACGATTTTATCCGTTGAGCGATAGTTTTGATTCAGAATAATCTGTTTTGCCGCCGGAAAATCTTTTTTGAAACCCAGCATGATATCCGGACCGGCACCTCTGAATCCATAAATAGACTGGTCATCATCCCCGACTGCAAAAATATTTGCCTCTTCACCTGCCAGCATTCTGATGACTCTGTACTGCAGTTCATTGATATCCTGAAATTCATCAATCATAAAGTACCGGTACTGTCTTCTCCATTCCTCGAGAACATCCTGATGTTCGTTCAGAAGCCTATGACATCGGATCAGCATATCATCAAAGTCCAGCAGCCGCTCCTCCATGCATTTTCTCTGATAATCATCAAAAACCTTTTGCTGTACCGGATTTTCTGTATCTATACCGCAATCTTTCCATAATGCAGTCTTTTTTTTTGAAATACAGGCCGTCATATCCTGTATCCATTCTGTTTCATGTTCAATCTGGAAGTGATTTTCCTCAATGATATCTTTCAGGATACGGATTCTATCTTCGTTTGTCAGAATATTGCGGGATTGATACTGATATGTATGCTGTAAGATATGAAAAAAAACTGCATGAAATGTTCCAAAATGAACCGGACTGAACTGTCCGTTTGCTGCCTGCCGATATCTTTCCTGCATTTCCCGGGCAGCTGCAGTTGAAAAGGTAATGACCAGAATCTCGTGTGGAGGGATACCGGCCTTCTCGACCAGATATCTGATCCGCTCCGTGATGACAAAGGTCTTACCGGAACCCGGTCCCGCCATGACAAGCATGGGACCGGATATATGGGTAATTGCACTCATCTGTGCCTGATTTGCATGAAAAACGCTCATATAGACTCCTGTTAATGATCAATCATGACTGTTCCAGAAGGGCAATCCCTGCCTTGATTCTCCTGATTGACTCATCTCTGCCAAGGATCTCCATCAGTTCTGTTGCACCGCCCGGCGTCATCTGTTTGCCAGATACAGCTGTTCTGACCGGCCACATCACATAACCGTTCTTACAGCCCTTCTGCTCTACATAAGCCGTAAGCGTCTGATACAGGGCATCATTGCTGTAATCCTCCTGTGTCTTAAACAAAGGAAGCACTTCCTTCAGGACCTCCAGTGAGGTGGTCTCGTCTGTCTTCATTTTCTTATGTGTATACATTGCCTTGTCATAGACCGGAAGCTCCTCAAAGAAATCAATATGCTCCCTGATATCCGGGAATATCTCAATTCTGGCCTGCACCAGCTTTGCGATCTTATGAAAATCCAGATCCTTGTAAATCACTTCCTGCATATATGGCAGCGCCTTCTCGTAAAAGACTTCTGGATCCATTGCCTTCATGTACTCTCCATTCATCCATTTGAGCTTTGTATAGTCGAAAACAGCAGGCGATTTGCTCATATGATGATAATCAAATTTCCGAATCAGCTCCTGCAGACTCATAATTTCCTGATTATCCTCCGGGCTCCATCCCAGCAGCGCGACAAAATTCACAACTGCCTCTGACAAAAAGCCCTGATCAATCAGATCCTCATAAGAGGAATGGCCTGAACGCTTTGACAGCTTATGATGTTCCTCATCTGTGATCAGCGGGCAGTGTACATAAACCGGTACCTCCCAACCAAATGCCTCATAAAGGCGGTTATATTTCGGAGAGGAAGACAGGTATTCGTTTCCTCTGACAACATGGGTGATCCCCATCAGATGATCATCTACAACATTGGCAAAGTTATAGGTCGGATAGCCGTCTGATTTGATCAGGATCATATCATCCAGTTCTGCATTGTCAACCTCTATATCTCCATAGATCTCATCGTGAAATGTCGTGGTACCTGCCGGATCATTATTCTGGCGGATAACAAACGGCATTCCTGATGCCAGATTTTTTTCAATCTCCTCTTTGGACAGACTCAGACAATGTTTATCGTATACATTGATTTCCTTGCCGTCAATCACTTGTGTCAATGTTGCCAGTCTTTCTTTATCACAAAAGCAATAATAGGCTTTTCCTTTTTCAATCAGCTGTTTTGCATAGGTCATGTAAATACCGGCAGCCTGTCGCTCACTCTGTACATACGGTCCTACACCGCCGTCCTGATCCGGGCCCTCATCATGTACCAGCCCGGTCTTTTGCAGTGTCCTGTAGATAATATCTACAGCGCCCTCTACGAGCCTCTCCTGATCCGTATCCTCAATTCTAAGGATAAAATCTCCATTTTCGTGTTTTGTAATCAGATACGCATACAACGCTGTCCGCAAATTACCTACATGCATCCTTCCTGTCGGACTTGGTGCAAAACGCGTTCTTATTTTTTTCATCAAACATCTTCCTCCGGAATCTTTTCTTTCGCCTGCTCTTTAAATGCCAGGACATTTTTTGTGGCTTCTGTAATGGGTATATTGGTGCCTGCTCCTGCTACACATCCTCCCGGACATGCCATACCCTCGATCAGACATCCGTTTTTCCTGCCTGCCTTGGCTAACATCAGCATCTTTTTACAGTCAGACAAGCCTTCGGCATGTTCAACGTGAACCTCTGTTTCCGGATAGTACCTTGTGATGCAGTCCTTGATTGCCTGTGCAACTCCTCCTGCAACTCCGTAGCCTCGTCCTGCTCCTGTAGCATCCTCTATCTCTTCACCTAGAATGTTTTCCTGAAGCAGTCCCTTTGCATCAAACATACCGGCCAGCTCCTCAAATGTGATGACAAAATCCACATCTGAACGTACCGTCTTTCTACTGGCCTCCAGCTTCTTCGCTGCACATGGCCCGATAAAGACAACATGGGCATCCGGATGTCTCTCCTTGATGTATCTTGCCGTCGCAACCATCGGCGTCAGCTCTCTTGAGATAGAATCTATCGTTTCAGGAAACAGATTTTTTGCCATCGTGGCCCATGACGGACAGCAGGATGTCAGCAGAAACGGCAGTTCTCCGGTCGGCACCTTTTCAACATAATGCTTTGCCTCCGCCAATGCTCCGACATCTGCTCCAATTGCCGTCTCATAAACCTCGGCAAATCCGAGTTCCTTGAGTGCGCCCTTCAGCATCTGCGGTGAAACATTGCTCCCAAACTGACCGACAAAGGCCGGAGCGATCTCCGCTACAACCTCTTGCCCCGACTGCATGGCACGAATCAGCTGAAAGATCTGTGACTTGTCAGCAATGGCTCCAAACGGACAGCTGACCATGCACATCCCACAGGAAACACATTTATCCGAATTGATAGACGCTCTGCCATATGCGTCACTCTCTATTGCATTCACTCCGCATGCATCCATGCAGGGTCTGACCCTGTGTGTAATCGCATCATACGGGCATACGGCTTTGCATTTACCACATTTGATACATTTGTCCTGATCAATATGGGATCTGCCGTTCTCAAAGTATATGGCATCCTTGGGGCAGACCTCTTTACATGGTCTCGCCACACATCCCATACAGTGCGATGTCACAGAATACTCATTCAACGGACATGCATTGCATGCAGATGGTATGACCTGCATCAAAGGCGGTTCATAGTATTTCTCTGCAATATTGCTTTCCTCTACGCCCTGAGAGACATGAACAGGCTGATTTTCCGGACGTAATGACATACCCATAGCGAGGCGGCAGTGTTCTCTTGCAACTGCCCTCTCGCGATAGATATTCTCCCAAAATTCCGGTTCATCGGCCTGAACGATTTTGTAGGGTAATGCCTCGATATCATCGATAATATTTTTAGATGTGTATGCCAGATTGGCTATTTCTTTAAATATCTGTCTTCGATACTTTCTGACCTGTGTATCCAGACCTCTCATATTGCTCATATTTTATTGTTTCCTTACTGCATTTTCGATAATTGATCCATCTCGGACTTTAATGCCAGAATGGCACCATTGACCTCTTCCGTGACACTTCGATTCTTCTCTGTCGCATCGAGTGTCTGCTGGCTTCCGGCAGTTACTTCTTCACTGATGGCTGATATGGTATGAATGCTCTCTACGATACGGGCATTTGCATCATTGATCTCTGTCATCTGGTTTTCCTGGATCCTTGCTCTCTCAGATACGGTTTCTACAGATTCCTTGATATCATTAAAGTTTCTGCCGACCTCGGCGATCGCGTCATTCTGATGCTGACTAATCTGCGTCATTTCTTCGATTGCTTCAGCTACTGATGTTACCTCTGCCCTCAGCTCATCTATCAGTGTTCTGATGTTCTCAGTTGCTTCCTTTGTCTGGTTTGCCAATCCGTTGATCTCATCCGCAACCACTGCAAATCCACGGCCTGCATCACCTGCTCTTGCAGCTTCAATGGATGCATTAAGAGCCAGCAGATTTGTCTGATTGGCAATACCATGGATAATCGATATAATATCAATCGCCTGCGCTGTACGCTCCTGTAGTTTTCCCGCCTTTTCAGAAACGATCATACTGTTCTCACGGGTGGTTTCTGCTCCGGCATCCAGTTCTTCCATGCTATTGATACCGGCACTGACAGAATCAGCTGTTTTCTGTGACAGTTCCAGAATCCCTGCTGCAAGCGCAACCGCGGATTCGATATGCTCCTGAATCTCACTTGTTCTGGTCAGCTGCTCCTGTATGGATTCTGCTGTCTGAGCTGAGCTGGATGCGACCTCCTGCATAGAAGATGTCGTTGTAACGGCAGACTCTGTGATCTGCCCCATACTTCCTGTAATTTCATGAGTATGTACATTTATGTTGCTGGCAACGGACTGGATTGCCTCCAGCATCTGCTGCTGTTTCTCCTCACGTTCCCTGATCTTCTCAAGTTTAAAATCATTAATATCAGCGGATACCTTTGTCGCCACAATGGTAAGAACCATGCATAATAATATCGCAGCAATCTGGATCTCATAATTTGCAATATCATCCACACTGGTCATACCGTCAGCCACCACATGATATGCAATGCTGATCACATTGCCGATCACAGAAGCGGAAGCAAAGCCTACCAGTAACTTCACGTCATTGCACAGCATCAGCAAAGACAGAATTGGAAGGACATATGTAAAAACCAGAACGGTATCTCCGGTCAGCAGCACAAACAGATAAAAAGCGGCATATCCGTATGCGACCACATATTTTAGGGCGGCGCTCTCCCGGTCAACCCGGTACATCAGCTGTGCAATCAGAAAAGGGACTCCTCCAAACAAGATAAATACAATAAAATATCCAAGAGTTCTTTCCCCCTTGACAAACTCAAGAGTATACGCCAGTAACAGAATCAATACGACTGTAGCCCAGCCTGCAAGTAACGTTTTGTTGACTTTAATCTTCTCGTTCATCCATCAGTCCCCCTAATATGCACTTTATTTGTTTCCGTTCTCTTGTTGAAAATAATACTGCAGAATATCCTTTCTCTTTACAATACCGATAAACACATCATCATCATCTGTAACCGGTACAAAATTCTGATTCACGGCCCTGTTAAACATATCCTGTACTTTGGCAGTCACCTTGACCGGCTCATGCTTTTGTTTACGTTCAACCCGGGTCACCTTCATATCCATAAGTGCCGCCATATCATAGCCAACCTCATTTTTCAGAGTCCACAATATATCTCCCTCTGATATGGTTCCCTTATATTCACCCTTTCGGTTGATGACCGGAATGGCGGTATATGTACTACGTTCCAGAATGTCTATGACCTCTCCGAACGTATTGTCACTGTATGCAAATTCTATCTCGCTTTTCGGAGTTAGAAAAAATAATATATTCATCGTTTATCTCCCAAAAAGAACAATGCAATGGTACCGGGGCCGGAATGCGCTCCGATCGTCGGTGAAACGTAATTAATCAGATAGCTCTCGATACCCAGTCTTCTCTTGACCTCTTCTGCCACGTACTCAGCGTCCTCCAGTGAATCTCCGTGGCTGATAAAGAAAATATCATTCTGATCACGATAGCTTCCCATCTTATCTTCCATGTAATCCACAAGTGTATTTAAAGATTTCTTTCTTCCGCGCACCTTTGACAATGGAATCAGGTGTCCCTCATCATCTACATGCAGAATCGGCTTGATATTGACCATGGTTCCCAGAATTGCCGTTGCCTTGCTGACACGTCCACCACGATACAGATGGAACAGATCATCTACGGTAAACATATGCACGAGATTCAGCTTATGCTCCTCCAGCCATGCAGCCACCTCTTCCAGACTCTTTCCCTGCTTCTTCAGCTGTACAGCCTTGTGAACCAGCAGTCCCTCACCCAGTGAAGCTGCCAGAGTATCTACCACTATGATCTTAATATCATCGTGTTCCTCCATCAGTTCTTCTGCAGCTATTCTGAGGCTGTTATAGCTTCCACTGAGACCGGATGAAAAAGCAATCTGCAGGATTTCTTTTGTTGTCTTCAGATATTCTTCAAAAGCTGCCTTTGCTTCCTCCGGATTGATCTGTGATGTCGTCGGCATCTGTCCTTCTCTCATCTTGCTGTAGAACACAGGCTCAGGCAGATCATTTCCCCTTTTATGCACCTCACCATCGTCAAACATATAGGATAAACCGACAACGCCCAGCTGATTCTCCTGAATATAGCTTTCAGGCAGATCCGCGGTTGAACATATACTGATCTTAAATTCACTCATATTTTTTCTCCCATGTCATTCTCTTATCGTAATTATATTTCTATTTTTTATAGTACCATCTTTTGTACTCTTTTTCAAATATTATTACTTGTTT
>CAYRJT010000113.1:0-7789 GCA_964424675.1 uncultured Lachnospiraceae bacterium | reverse complement strand
CCTTTACAAACTACTTATTGATTTATGGGGGAAGAATACCTATAATGAAATAGATATTGTATCAAAGAAAATGGAGAATAAACATGGATAATAATAATCCCAATCCTTCAGGAAATCAGGATAATGGAAATAACGGGAACAACAATAATAAGAACCAGCCACCCAAAAATAAACAGACGCTGCTCGTACTGCTGATAGCATCTCTGATTACGTTACTCTTTCTTTCCTATTTCAGAACCGTTATATCAAAGGCATCAGAGCAGGAAGTATCCTATGATGAGTTTATCACCATGGTAGAAGAAGGTAAGGTAGATAAGGTTGTTGTAGATTCTGATCAGATTACAATTACACCAAAACAGCAGGATAATCCATTGATGCCGTTGACATACTATACAGGCGTGATCAATGATCCTGAGCTTTCAGATCGTCTATTAAAGGCGGGTGTTACTTATTCACAGGCAATACCGGATTCTTCCGGAACGATTATGTATATTCTGGTCAGCTATGTGCTGCCGCTGGTGCTTGTATGGGTTGCACTCAGCTTTTTAATGAGACGTATGAACAAGGGCGGAGGCATGATGGGCGTTGGCAAGAGTAATGCCAAGGTCTATGTAGAAAAAGAAACGGGTGTCACCTTCAAGGATGTTGCAGGACAGGATGAGGCGAAGGAGTCTCTGCAGGAAGTAGTGGATTTCCTGCATAATCCGGGTAAGTATGTCCAGATTGGCGCAAAGCTGCCAAAGGGTGCGCTGCTGGTAGGACCTCCTGGAACCGGTAAGACATTATTAGCAAAGGCTGTGGCAGGGGAAGCACATGTTCCGTTCTTCTCACTTGCCGGATCGGATTTTGTAGAGATGTATGTCGGTGTCGGAGCCTCAAGAGTACGCGACCTCTTTAAGGAAGCGCAGAAGAGTGCACCATGTATTATTTTTATAGATGAAATTGATGCCATCGGCAAGAGCCGTGACAGCAGATACGGCGGTGGAAATGATGAGCGGGAGCAGACCCTGAATCAGCTGCTTTCTGAGATGGATGGATTTGATACTTCAAAAGGTCTGCTGATACTTGCAGCGACGAACAGACCGGAGATACTGGATAAAGCTTTATTAAGACCCGGTCGTTTTGACAGAAGAATTATCGTAGATAAGCCTGATCTGAAGGGCAGGCGGGATACACTGCGTGTACATTCCAAGGACGTATTGATGGATGATACAGTAGATCTGGAAGAAATTGCACTTGCGACTGCAGGAGCAGTCGGTTCTGATCTTGCCAACATGATCAACGAAGCTGCCATCAATGCAGTAAAGTGCGGCAGAAAGGCAGTGACGCAGGCCGATCTTTTTGAGGCAATCGAGCTTGTCATGATGGGAAAAGAAAAGAAAGACAGTATCATGACGAAGGAAGAAAGAAGAATTGTGTCCTATCATGAAATAGGTCATGCACTGGCAAGCGCGTTGCAGAAAAATACAGAACCGGTACAAAAAATTACGATTGTTCCGCGTACGATGGGCGCTTTGGGTTATGTATTGCAGGTACCTGAGGAAGAAAAGCATCTGCGCAACAAAAAGGAACTGGAGGAGCGTCTGGTTACTTTCTTAGCAGGACGTGCGGCAGAGGAATTGATTTTTGATTCCGTTACGACAGGAGCATCTAATGATATCGAAAAGGCTACAGAAATTGCAAGATCCATGGTAACACAGTATGGTATGTCAGAGAAGTTCGGCTTAGTAAAACTGGAGTCAGTAGAAGATAAATATCTGAGTGGCAGAACGGTTATGGAATGCTCCGATTCTACAGCAGCACAGATTGATTCTGAAATTATGATGATGCTGGATGGTGCTTATAAAAAAGCCAAGGAACTGCTGCAGGAGAATCTGGAACTGCTGCACAAGCTGGCAGATTATCTGATTGAGAAAGAGACGATTACAGGCAAGGAGTTCATGAAGATTTTCCGTAAGGAAAAGGGGTTGCCTGAACCGGAAACCGACGAAACCGGAGAGTCAGAAGAACGAAAGCCGGAAGAGCCAAAGGCAAAAGAATTAAGGTCAGAAGAGTCAAAGGCAGAAGAGTCAAAACAGGAAGAGAATCCAAACGAAGAAATATAGAAAAAAGAAAAAAGGGACAAATATTTAAACTTTGAAATCCCGCATACATGATGTATAATGAAAAAGACTTGAGTCATCCACATGCTCAAGTCTTTCGTTCTATTCAGCAATCCTTTTTATGGTACGAGGTACATAATGTCGATATTCAGCAAGATCAAGAACAGACTGACCATCAGTAACAAGGACAAGGCACTGACGGTGCTTTTGATTGTGATGTCTACAATTATGCTGATTGTAACCGTCTTTAGTCTGGTATATTTTCGGGTACAGGTCACAAATCTGAATACAGTGGAAAATACGGAATACAGTGAATATGATCGCCATTATGCGCTGATTACCGATGACCTTGAGAAGTCTTTTTGGGACTCAGTGTATGCAGGAACCAAGGAAGAGGGAGACAGAAGCGGAGCATATGTGGAACGATTGGGAAAAAATCTTGCTGTGACCTATACGAAAAACGAATTAATGGAAATTGCAATTGATTCGCATGTAGATGGCATCATTCTGGAGGCTGATGAAAGTGATGAGACAACACAGCTGATCAAGCGGGCTACAGAAAACGGTATACCGGTAGTAACTGTGCTGAGTGACTGTGCCAACAGTGACAGGAAGAGCTATGTAGGAGTCAGTAATTATAATCTGGGCGGAGAATATGGCAAACAGATTATGAGACTGCTGAATGGAGAAAATCAAAAGATCCTGATTCTGATGAATGTGAATACGGAGGATTCTGCACAGAACATTATCTTTACGGCTATTCAGGAAACTCTGGAAAAAGCCGGTGCTGATATGAGCCATATTGATATTGATACGGCAGCAATCAGTGATGACGGTGCTTTTGGTGCAGAGGAGTCGATACGTGATATTTTTATGGACTCGGAAAATCTGCCTGATATTATGATCTGCCTGAATGAACTGAACACAACCAGTGCCTATCAGGCTGTTGTAGATTACAATAAAGTAGGTATCATCAATATCATAGGATATTATAGTTCTGATACGATACTGAAAGCGATTGACAGAAATGTTATTCAGGCTACGATATCCGTAGACACTGCCCAGATGGGAAGGTACTGTGTACAGGCCTTGGATGAGTACATAGCGACAGGGCATGTCAGCGAATATTTTTCAGTAGACATATCTCAAATTACGATGGAAAATGTAAATGATTATCTGACCGAAGAGGATGCGGATGAAAGTAAAGATAAAGAAAACTAACGGCAGATCCAATCTGACCATACAGTCCAAGTTAATATTTGTCTTTATATTCACGTCTATCGTTATTTTTATCGTGAATCTGTTTGTGTATGTCAATCTGAACCAGATGATCAGTAAGATTGAGGAAATCTATGCAAGTAATGTGAACCTGAATGATTTAACAGAGGCACTATCGGATGTTCAGGTCAGTATGACGGACTATTTGAATACAAAGAGCTCTGATGCCATTGAACAGTATTATCGAAGTGAACAGGACTATGCCAATCTGCTGAATGATTTGAATGTGACTACCACAAACAGTGATATGAAGCTGATGGAAAAGGGAATCAAGAACATGTCAGATACTTATCTGACGATTACAAATGAAACCGTCCAAAGCAAACGAGGCAGAAACGTTGAGAAATATAAAAACAGCTATGAAGAGGCAAGCACACTTTTTTCCTATATCAATACCTATATTTATAGTCTGAATAATGAACAGTTTAAGTACAATTCCGGCAATTATGAGGTACTGCTTTCGTCTATGAGGTATTCAGAGGTGATCTCGCTGTCTATCCTGTTGGCAGTTGCACTATGCAATACCATGATCATCATACTGATGACGCGCAGCATTACCAATCCGCTGAAGGAGCTTGCAAAGATTGCAAATGAGGTAGCCGGTGGAAGACTGGATGTAGAACTGCTGAAGATCAAATCAAATGACGAAGTCGGAGTTGTGGCAAAGGCATTTAACAAAATGATCCTCAGCATCAGAGAATACATTGAACAGATACGGGTCCGTATGGAGATGGAAAGTGCCATGAAGGAAAAAGAGCTTATGATGGCGACACATCTGAAGGATGCGCAGCTGAAATATCTGCAGGCACAGATTAATCCCCATTTTTTATTTAATACCTTGAATGCCGGCGCGCAGCTGGCGATGATGGAGGATGCCGAGAGAACCTATGTCTATATTCAGAACATGGCAGATTTTTTCAGGTATAATGTAAAAAAGAATAATGACAGTGTTACACTCAAAGAAGAGGTCGAACTGATTGATAACTACATATACATTCTGAATGTGAGATTTTCCGGAGACATTCATTTTGAAAAGAAGATCAATCAGGAGCTGCTGAACATCAAGATGCCAAGTATGATTTTACAGCCAATCGTGGAGAACAGTGTTAATTACGGTATTCGCAATATTGACTGGGAGGGATTGATCACACTCTCTGTTTATGAGGAGAAGGACAAGATCTGTGTCAGCATCAAGGACAATGGTATCGGTATGACTGCAGAGAAGATACAGCAGATCATGGCAAAGGAAGTGCAGCAGTCCAAAACAGCAGATCATTCCAATGGCGTAGGACTGGAAAATGTGATCAATCGTCTGCAGATGTTTTTTAATGATGAAAATATCTTCACAATTCAGAGTGAAGGTGAAAATAAAGGCTCAGAAGTAATCATCAGATTACCAAAGTCAAAGAAAGAGGTTTCGTAATGTACAGAATTATGTTGGCAGATGACGAGGGAATTGTCATTGATTCCCTGAAGTTTATCATTGAGAAGCATTTTAAGGAAGATTGTATCATTGAATCAGCAAAGACAGGCAGAAGCGTCATAGAGCTCGCTGAACAATTTCGTCCAGATATTGCCTTTATGGATATTCAGATGCCTGGTATTAATGGGATTGATGCCATGCGTGAGATCGGTAAGGTGAGCCCCTCTACTATATTCATAGTAATGTCGGCGTATGATAAATTTGACTATGCAAAGGAAGCCATTAATCTCGGCGTATTGGAATATCTGAACAAGCCCGTTGAACAGACGAAGATCGTTGAAGTACTGAAACGTGCAATGAAGTTGATTGATGACGAGAGGGAAAAGCGAAGTGAGGATCTGCTGATCCGTGAGAAGATGGAAACTGTTGTGCCGATCATAGAAAATGGTCTGATTTATTCTGTATTGTTTCAGGAGCATTTTGAGGAGGATATTGACAACTTCAAACATCTGCTCGGCATGGAAGAGGACTATGGCTATATGGCAGTGCTCGTCTGCGGAGAGTCGCAGGAGGGCAATTATATGACGAATGCCGTAGGCAGCGGTATTAAGGCTCAGAATGAATACCATGAAGTACGTGAAATCATTCGAGAGTTTTTCACATGTGTTATCAGTTCCGTCATGGCAAACAAAATTGCGGTGTATGTTCCCTGTAAAAGTGATCATGCACTGGATTATAATGAGCGTATTGAAGTCATCGAGAAGGCTCGTGAGATGTCTCGTAAGCTGAAAAAACGACTGGATATACACTTCAGAGTCGGCATTGGCTCTGTCAGACGGCTGAATGAAGCGATGACATCCTATCAGGAGGCATTGACTTCACTGGTCAATACAACAGGTACCGTTGCACATGTGAATGATCTGCCACTGGTATGTGATTACGAAGCAGATTATCCTATTGATACGGAGAAAATCATCTTTGAACGGACAGAAAAGGGTGATGTAGAGGGAGCTACCATGTATGCCAACCAGTTCTTTGACTGGATGCTGGAAACCTACGGAGATTATATGACTGATATTAAGCTGAAATGTCTTGAATTTGTATTATGGGCAGAGCATGTAGCTTATGAAACAGGCGGTATGACCTATCATTTCCGCTCCCGTCAGGATTACCTGCCGACGTTGATGACATTTCAGAACTATGATGACCTGCGGACATGGTTCGTTTCTAAGGTCAGTGAAGCAAGCAGAAATGTAACATCCAAAAAAGAAGAGCAGTCCAGTGGTGTCATTGCCAAGGCAAAGAATTATATTGATACGCACTACAACAAAGATATCTCTCTGGATGATGTGTCCAGAGAGGTAGAGATCAGCCCGTATTATTTCAGTAAACTGTTCAAAGAAGAAACAGGAGAGAACTTTATAGAATATGTTACAAATATTCGCCTTGAAAGGGCAAAAGAACTGCTGGCAAAGACTGAATACAGCATGAAGGAGATCTGCGGTGAGATTGGATATGCAGATCCGAATTATTTCAGCAGAATATTCAAGAAGAATGTCGGCGTGACGCCTACTGAGTACAAGGAGGGGAGTAATTGATGAAAGGAAAACGTTGCATCAGCATGATTCTGGCACTGCTTTTGATCACTGCTCTGACGGCATGCGGCAAAAATGAAATGGCCAGAGAAGAAAAAATCGAGGAGGATGAAGATAAACTTCAGATCGGAATGACATTTGACTCCTTTGTCATTGAAAGATGGCAGAGAGACAGAGATGTCTTTGTGGCAGCGGCTAAGGAACTGGGCGCAGAGGTCAATGTTCAGAATGCAAATGGTGAGGTAGATGAACAGATTGCCCAGATAGAATATTTCATTGATCGTAAAGTAGATGTCATTGTCATTATATCAATAGACGGAGAGAAGCTGTTTTCGACGGTTGCAAAGGCAAAGAAAGCAGGAATTAAAGTGATTGCATATGACCGCCCGATTAAATATGCAGACTCGGATCTCTATATTTCATTTGATAATGAAGCTGTGGGCAGAATGATGGGAGAGGTTTTGTGCGGCAAGCTGCCGGCAGACAGTAAGATTATAATGATCAGCGGACCGGTGGCTGACAGTAACGTACCGATGGTCAATGCCGGATTTGAGAATGTGGTTAAGCGGAATAAAAATGAAATCATTGATATTACATATGCTGAGGGATGGAGAGCCGAAGAGGCATACAATTATATTAATGATCACGTAACCACTGTTTTAGAGGCCGATGCCATCATGTGTGGTAATGACAATCTTGCGGGGCAGGCAATCAAGGCCTTGTCTGAACGCCGCCTGGCAGGAAAGGTGCTGGTGGTCGGACAGGATGCAGAACTGGAGGCTTGTCAGAGAATTGTAGAGGGAACGCAGCTGATGACCGTCTACAAGCCGGTGGAAAAGCTGGCCCGAGAAGCGGCCGAGTATGCAGTGAAACTGGCAAAGGGTGAAGATATAGGAGTGGAGGAGACATATATGGAGGGCGCTTATGAGATTCCATGTGTGACTCTGGAGCCGATTAAGGTCACGGCAGGTAATATGGATGAAGTAGTCATCAACAGCGGATTTCATCTTCGTGAAGATGTTTATATGAATGTAACGGAGTAGTCATCAGGTAATTGCTTCATTATACAAAAAAATGCTAGTACAAAACACAAAAATGTGCTAGCATTTTTATTTTTTGTTTTTTATAAAGTGAAAATATGAAGAAGTTGACAAATATGTACTATTGGATGTGTGTTATAGTTCATATTGTAGCAAGTAACAAACCAATTCAAAGGGAGGATTTTGAAATGAAGAAAAAATTACTTAGTGCCATCCTTAGCGTAGCTATGGTAGCTACCTTACTCGCAGGATGCGGAAGCAAAGCAGCAGAAGAAGCAGCACCGGCAGCAGCAGAGGAAGCAGCACCGGCAGCAGATGCAGCAGCAGAAGAAGCAGCACCGGCAGCAGATG
>CAYRJT010000112.1:0-7792 GCA_964424675.1 uncultured Lachnospiraceae bacterium | reverse complement strand
GGTGTGTGAGTAAACGTACGGGACAGTATATGTTTTTTAATATTGCCTTTGCATCATCACTTAATCAGGTATTGAAGAAAGTATTTCATATAGAGCGTCCCTGGATAAGGGACGCCCAAGTAATACCCGTACAGGAAGCAGTGCCGGGAGCTGGAGGATATTCTATGCCAAGTGGTCACACCACCAGAGCAGTCGCTACCTGGGGAGTAGCTGGAACCAGCTTTTGGAATCAGAATCAGAATCAGAATAGAAGACGCAGGATACTTTCCATTTTATTATGGGGAGTTGCCTGCGTAGTTATGTTTTCACGGAACTATCTTGGCGTGCATACGCCACAGGATGTGGTAGTAGCATTGTTATTGGGAATGCTGCTTCTGTATGTGACAGAGAAAGTACTGCAATGGGTAGACGCAGTCGATGCAGACGATGGAGATGAGAAGGAAAAAAAGAATCCGAGTAAAAGCAACAGAGATCTTATAGTACTGGCAGTCGGAAGCTTACTACTTCTTCTCCCAATGCTACGATATGGCTGTCTGTCCAATACAGGTGCAGGCTTTGGATTTCTTCTGGGCTGGGTATTGGAACGTCGTTTTGTAAAGTTTGAGGTAGAGGCTGACAAGCTGGAAAAAGCAATTCGTTTTATCATCGGTGGAGCAGTGCTTGTGCTCATAGTGACAAGTATGTCACCAATGCTGGTACTATGGATGCCGTCCCGCTATGCAGGCTTCTTTACCATGTTTGCAGTGGCCATGTTTATTTCAGTTATCTATCCATTTCTTTTCTCAGCAGGGGGCAGTTATGGAAAGTACCGTAGAGCGATAGTCACGGTAATGATATTGGCAGGTATCTGTTTATGCGCTGCCACGATATATAAAGTACGCCTTCAGCAGGATGCCGTTCCACCACAGGATACGGTTGCCGAAGAAACTTCTGAAGTACAGCCGGAAATACAGTCGGAAGTACAGGAAGACAGCGTTGATGTGTCACAGTATATTACTGGAAATGTGAAAATTATTGCCCACAGAGGCTATTCCTCTGTTTATCCAGAGAATACATTGGCGGCCTTTGCGGGAGCGGTAGATATCGGTGCAGATATGCTAGAATTAGATGTACAGGAGACAAAAGATGGTGTAATCGTAGTATTTCATGATGATGACCTGAACCGAGTGACTGGACAGGAAGGGACCATAGCTGATTATACCTATGAAGAACTATTGGCGATGGATGCTGGAAGCTGGTTTTCAGAAGACTTTGCCGGGGAGAAGATTCCCACATTGGCGGAGGTAATGAGTCTGGTAAAAGATACAGATATGGATATTTATCTGGAGTTGAAGGACATCGGAGAAGTAGAAGGTTTCGAAGAAAGTGTGCTACAGGTAGTTAATGAATATGGTATGCGGGAAAGATGCCTCTTTGCTTCTTTTCAATACAGCTATCTGCAGACCTATGAAAATATAGATGCTTCCATTAATACGCTGCTGAATACTACTTCTGAGGCAGTAGACCTTGCAGAAACCTTCCCTGCAGATTATTATGGACTATATAGCAGTGTTATCACTCCAGAGCAGGTGGCAGATATTCACAATGCCGGCAAACATGCCTATGTCTGGACAGTGAGTGAACCGTCTGATATGAAGCGGGTAATGGATATGGGTGTGGAAGGAATTGTGACGAATTATCCCGGACGGGCGAAAGTGGCGATATGTGACGAATATCGTATTTTGTCAGACTGTTATGTAAACTCTTTTGCCATGCCGGGATTGTATAATGGCAGAGTGGGTGCTGCTGCAAAGGCTGATATTGCGGTAGAGGACAAAATCGTGCAGGGACTCACCAGGATAGGAGATGAACTGGTGATTTCAGCTTATAGCAGTTCAGGAGAAGAAGACAGCATATTATATAGGATGAATACGGAGGGGAATCTGCGTGAGATTGTGAATCTTGGGTTTAAAGCTCATACAGGTGGTGTTTCCTATGATGTGCAGCATGATTTGCTGTGGATTACTGGACCAGAAGGGCATGTATATGCGTTATCCTGGGAACAAATTGTGAATAGCACGGATAATCAGGCAGGGGATATACAGGTGGACTTTGATGCTGGACTGCTGAATCACAATGAATCTAAGGTTGCTTCTTTTCTTACGGTATACAATGAGCATCTGTATGTAGGTTCTTATGTAGACGGAGCAAATGGCATGCTGAAGGAATATGATATTACAAATCCCGCAGAACCTTTGTATGTTGGAGAATGTCAGATACCAGAGAGGATTCAGGGGATAACCTTTGCGAAGGTAAATGGTAAGACACAGATGCTCCTGAGCCAGGGATATCAGACAGAAGATGCTTCATTGCTGGTATTTGACTATACCAAGGGTACAGAAAGTTATACAGAACCAAGACTGCAATTCACCTTACCAGAAGGTGCGGAGCAGATACAGGCTGTGGATAATAGCAATCTGTACATCTTATTCGAATCAGCCGTGAGACCTTACCGGGCAACAGCGAGGGTAGTAAATGATCAGATTTATTTGTTAAGTCTGGGGAATATACTTAAATAATATAAAAGATGTCTTAAAGTACATGAATAAACAGACGGAAGAATATACGAAAATACAGAGGGATACAGGATGAAAGTAATAATATTAGCGGGTGGGTTGCCAAGTACCATTTCCAATGAACAAACAGGGATACCAAAGCCTATGGTAGAGATAGGAGAAAATCCAATCTTATGGCATATCATGAAGAATTTTGCACAGCATGGATTAACAGAATTTATCATTTGCGCTGGGTACCGGGTAGATTCCATTAAGGACTATTTTAATGATTTCTATATCTATCAATCGGATATTACGGTAGACTTATCCACGAATACAATCCAAATTCATAAAAATGTAACAGAGGATTGGAAGGTTACAATCGTAGATACGGGACTGTATTCGGCCACGGGGCAAAGAGTCAATAAGATTCAAAGCTACATAGAGGAAGAAGAATTCATAGTGACCTATGGGGACTGCCTTGCAGATATCAATGTTGAGGAAGTAATCGCATTTCACCGAGAACATAAGAAATTAGCGACCATGATTGTTGCCAGACCGACAGGCAGAAATACGATGATGGCAATTGACAAAGATGGCAATTATTTAGGCAGCCAATATAATTCAGCCGACGAAACAGATGCCTGGACCAATACCGGCACCTATGTGTTTAACCGGGAGGTATTTAAGTATATACTGGGCAACTATGAATTAGAGAAGCAGTTACTGGAAATGCTGGTGGGTAGGCAGCAGGTGATGACTTATAAGCATCACGGATTCTGGTCCCCAATAGAGACAAGACGTGACAAAGAAAAAATGGAAAACCTATGGAATGCACAGATAGCTCCTTGGAAAAACTGGTAGCTGGTAGAATAGAGGTTATAGATGAAGGTAGTAATATTAGCAGGCGGAATGGGCAGCCGTATCAGTGAAGAGTCGCAAATGCGCCCAAAACCCATGATAGAATTAGGTGGAAAACCAATCTTGTGGCATATTATGAAGACTTATGCAGCCTATGGATACCATGAATTTATTGTGTGTTGTGGATACAAAGGTCACATGATTAAGGAGTATTTCACTCATTATTATATGTATCAGACAGATACAACATTTGAACTTAAGAGCAATACCAGTACCGCCAACAGGAGTATGGTAGAACCCTGGAAGATAACCCTGGCAGATACAGGACTCAAAACACTGACTGCAGGCAGGATTCTGAAGATACAGGACTATCTGGATGAGGATGAAGATTTTATGCTTACCTATGGAGATGGGGTATCGGATGTGAATATTGGGGAATTAGTTGCGTTTCACAAAGCACATGGTAAGATAGCGACGATTACGACCACGCAGCCAGCTGGAAGATTTGGGGCAATTAAGATTGCGGAAGATGGTGTAGTGGAAAGCTTCAAAGAAAAAGCGCGTAAGGATCAGTCATGGGTGAATACCGGATTTATGGTATTAAATAAACGTATCTTTGCTTATTTAGGAGATGGCAGTGAGATGCTGGAGGCAACACCATTTGAAAAATTGGCGAGAGATGGGCAGATGATGGCATATAAGCATACCGGCTTTTGGTCGCCTATGGATACCATGCATGATAAGGCATACCTGGAAAAATTATGGGATACGAATAGTGCACCGTGGAAAATATTACATGAGGTAGAGTAATGACTGATTTAACATTTTATAAAGGGAAAAAGGTATTCATAACAGGACATACAGGCTTTAAAGGAACTTGGATGTGCAAAACGCTGATACAGGCGGGGGCACAGGTGACAGGTTATGCATTAGGGTTACCTACTGAACCAAGTTTATTTATGTTATCTGGAGTAGAAAACCAAATGAATTCTATCGCGGGTGATATAAGGGATTTATCCCACTTGCAGCAGGTATTTCAGATGGTGCAGCCGGAGATTGTGATTCACATGGCAGCACAACCATTGGTGCGCGAGTCTTATAAAGATCCAGTAGGCACCTATGAAACAAATGTAATGGGAACCGTAAATATATTGGAATGTGTACGTCAGACTTCATCGGTGAAGTCTTTTTTGAATGTGACAACAGATAAAGTCTATTTGAATAAAGAATGGAATTGGGGATACCGTGAAAATGAAGAATTGAATGGATATGATCCGTATTCGAATTCGAAGTCCTGCTCAGAGTTAGTGACTAGTAGTTATAAGAATTCCTTCTTTGCAGATGGACATGTAGCGATATCTACAGCAAGAGCTGGAAATGTAATCGGCGGAGGTGATTTCGCAGCGGATAGAATTATTCCAGATTGTATTCGGGCAGCGCAGAAGGGCGAGGGTATTATCGTAAGAAATCCCTATTCAACCAGGCCATATCAGCATGTGCTGGAACCAGTCATGGCATATCTTATGATTGCACAGGGGCAGTATGAAGATGGGAAAGTGGCAGACAGCTATAATGTAGGACCGGACGATACAGACTGCTGGACAACAGGTGCATTGGTTTCCTTATTCTGTGAAGAATGGAACAGACAAACGGGTAACCACATAAATTGGATAGAACAATATGACGGTGGACCACATGAGGCCAACTTTTTAAAACTGGATTGTTCTCGATTAAAAACTGTATTTGATTGGAAACCACATTGGGATGTAAGAACGACGATGAGCAAGATTGTGGAGTGGTCAAAGTGCTATTTTCAAAAGGGAGATATAGCAGCCTGCATGGAGGAGCAAATTGATGAATTTATGGAAGGCGGATAGGAGCATTTTTTATACGTGAGCCATTGTTTTTGAAAGAAGGAACCCAGAGGCTTGTGAAGAACATAAAAAGTAAAAAAATGAAGCTGAGAAATGGCACAGTTAATCGTACGGTCAGAAAGAAACTTGTTAGTGGAAAGCCATCTGACAAACTCGCGTTGTTCAGCCCAGGTTATATCCTCGGGAAACTTGTGAAGAGTGTTTTCAAGATAATCAAGATAAGCGTGAATATAAGTACAGTAAGATTTAAGTGTGTGGTCAGTAAGACCGCGAAGAGAGATCATCTCTTGAAAAGAATTAAAATATTTGTCCATAATAGGACCTCCTAAAGTGAAATGATAAATAAAGTAAAAATCATTTCCAAAGGTGGTGGACGAATAAAAAAGTAAGATATGTAGTTGCTGAATGACTGAAAAAATGATAAATTTAGCATAGCGGTTTGGTTTTGTGTGAGTAATCCGGAGCGAAATCCATCACCTGTCCGGTGTTAGAAAATCAACATTCCGTTTTTTTGAGAAATCATGATCCATTCTTTTGGAAATCATTTTTCTATATATTTGCCTATAATGGAATTATGCATCGAATGATGTAAATCCATTATAAGGAGTGAATATTCTTGTGCGATGAAATCGCTGTTCCGGAAAAGTGGAAATCAGATGTCCGGAACAGGAAATCATCAGTTACTTAGTGCGAGTTTACTCGCTCATGTTTTTGTCTAGCTCATAGATTTCCCTCATGGAAATATCCTTTGAAGGGTCAATGCTCTGGATGTTGGTTTTATATGCGTCATATACAATACGATCCAGTATGGCATCAGCAAGAGGACTTGATTTTCCGCCTAACTGCTCATACCACCCTTCATGTGTAAACACTCAAACATGAGTACTTAAAACAAAAGAAATCGCCATTTTTGGCGGATTTCCATAGATTTGAACCTTGACATCTTAATTATGATTTTTTAGGCTTTTACATTTCGTCTGTGCGTTTTCAGACCATGGAAGAAGATCTTTTAAGAAATTACGGTCTGTATCCTCCGCATGTTCAGCCAGACCAGCCAGAAGCAGCTCCAGATATTCATATATGCGCAGGTTGTTTGCTTTTGGTAAGCGTCAAATCGTCCGACTTTCATAAATCCTAAATTTAGTGCATACTCGTAAAAAACAATTGAGTTTTACGAGTAACAACAGGAGGGACTAAATTTATGGATCGATGCACTCATGAAGTAAGAGCACAGTATTGGAAAGGAATTATGCAAGCCAGCCAGCAAAGACCGAAGGGACAAAGTGTTAGACAATGGCTGAAAGATAATGGGATTTTAGAACAGTCCTATTACAAATGGCAGCAAAAATTTCGTAAGGAAGCATATGAAGTAATAAAAACTGAACAGCAGATGCCGGCATCTGGGAATGCAGACATTTCCTTTGCCGAAATTCCGGTCAGATTACCGGAAGAAAATGATTTTTTGGAAATTACATCAGCACCTGCCGCTGTAATTAAAACTTCAAATCTTTCAATTACCATTTCAAATGAAATATCAGAGGTCACACATGCTTGAAGATGCTGCCGGTATTAAACGTGTGGTATTGGCCTGCGGAACGGTTGATTTGAGAAAAGGGATTGACGGATTGGCAATGATTATCGGAGACAAATATAACCAGAATCCATTTGAAAAAGGTACACTTTTTCTGTTCTGTGGAAAGCGTTCCGACCGATGCAAAGGGCTTCTGTGGATGGGGACAGGATTTTTACTTCTATACAAACGTTTTGAAGATGGACGATTATCCTGGCCTAGAACCACTACAGAAGCTGCCGAATTAACGGAAGAACAGTACAATTATTTAATGCTGGGTTTGAATCCCCTGAATCCAAAAATTAAAGATGTTGATCCTAAAAAATATACTAAATGTTTGTGCAAAACGGAGAAAATATTGTCCCGTTTTATCACATAGATAATAGCAGTTCCGATACGAAAACGTTTTAAACAAAGGGCTGTCATGGCACTGCTCATACCTTTTGTAACAGATTTTGAACCTTGAAAACTCGTAAGCGTCAAATCGTCCGCCTTTCATAAATCCCGAATTTAGTGCATACTCGTAAAAAACAATTGAGTTTTACGAGTAACAACAGGAGGGACTAAATTTATGGATCGATGCACTCATGAAGTAAGAGCACAGTATTGGAAAGGAATTATGCAAGCCAGCCAGCAAAGACCGAAGGGACAAAGTGTTAGACAATGGCTGAAAGATAATGGGATTTTAGAACAGTCCTATTACAAATGGCAGCAAAAATTTCGTAAGGAGGCATATGAAGTAATAAAAACCGAACAGCAGATGCCGACATCTGGGAATGCAGATATTTCCTTTGCAGAAATTCCGGTCAGATTACCTGAAGAAAATAACCTTTTGGAAATTATATCAGCACCTGCCGCTGTAATTAAAACTTCAAATCTTACAATTGCTGTATATTCTGTTAGTTCTGGGTTCTTCCGCAATTATCCGTAAATAATCTCTTTTCCATACATCA
>CAYRJT010000111.1:331-7839 GCA_964424675.1 uncultured Lachnospiraceae bacterium | reverse complement strand
CGATTGTCATTCATTATGATTTGTCTGATAACTTAGGCAGAAAAGTGGGCGACAAAATAACGAAATTCGAGTACAAATGGGGCGATGATGGAGCTGATGATGCGGCAGATCATCTGTATTACTGGGATAAGTTCTTTTCAGCTGATGCAACTACCTATAACCCGTCCTTAGCAACCACTTCTATGGCAATGACACAGGCATGCTCAGGCGCGGGAGAAGGGAATACGGATCCAATCAAATGGTCTAAGAATGGGATGCACAGTTTGATCCATCACTGCATACGGATGAGGAAAAAGCCGCCTATGAAGCAGCACTGGCAGACGTTGAATCAGCAAGGACGACAGCTGAGGATTACCGGATCTTTATGGAACAACAGGGTGAAAAACTGACGACTGCAAACAAAACTCTTGAAGAGAATTTGTACTTTGGCATGAATATGAATGGTGATGTATCAGCAGTATTATTCACAACCGATAGTAGTGTGAAGAGTCAAGGTCTGGATGGAACTAAATTAAAAGAGACTACAAGCAGTAGAAACAGCAATTGGAAGATCACACAGCTAAAAAGTGATATTACATTAAAAACAACAGCAGCAACCTTAACTGCCACTCCGGGAACCAGTGGAAACTATAAATTTGTAAGATGGCAGGATAGTTCTGGGAAAACTTATACAGATAATCCACTTTATCTTGCCAATGTGATTAAGGATGAAACCTATACAGCTGTGTTTGGAGAACCACAATATACAATCACGACCGTAGCAACGCCGATTGAGGGCGGTACTGTTTCAGGTGGAAGAGAATATGCTGCAGGGGAAGAGGCAAAGTTATATGCCAGAGCAAAAACGGGCTATCAATTTGATCATTGGTCATGCAGTGATGGCTCTTCCTCATATGGCGAAGAGGTTACAGATCCGGATGATCCTTCCAAGACTGCTAATCTACTAACGATTACATCGGTTAATGGCAGTGCAACCTATACTGCACATTTTGTGAAGGAAAATGTAACAATCACAATTAACTGGACACCGACAGACTATGTTAATTCGGACGCTTATGGATATGAAATATATTATACTAAGGATGGAGTGGATCAGGGAAGACTACCTACTACGAAGAAATTCGAGATGTCTTCATCAGGAAGTGCGACAGTTCGTATTGTTCCTAAGACAGGGTATAAAGTGAAACAGTGGCTAGATGAGTCCAATAAATCATTGGGCGACGGAATACTGACACTTGTGAATGTTAAAACAGATTCTGTTTATACGGCAGAGATGGAGAAAGGACAGTACAAGATTACAGCACAATCTTCACCGATAGACGGTGGTGTGGCTAAGGTCGGTCTGGAAGGTCAAACAGGTACAATCGGATATATTAATGTAGATGCCGGAGCTAATGTTGAATTAACTGCAACACCTAGTACAGGCTATATGTTTGACCATTGGTCAGCGTCTGATGGAACAACAGCTAGTGGTACTACGGATACTAATACAGGAGTGAATACATTAAAGATTTCTGGTGTATATGGTGACGAGACTTATACGGCGCATTATATAAAGAATACAGTACAGATAGCAGCATATACATCGCCATCGAATATTGGAAGTCAGATTGAATATTATGTACCTGGACTGACACCGGAAGATTTGACAGATAAAGTAAAGACGAATCATGGTGCGAAGGTTACCTTTACATTAACAGCAACACCGGGAACCGGATATAAATTTAAACAGTGGACGATGAGCGACAATACAACCAGTACTTCCAATCCGCTAACGGTATCAAATATTACAAAGGATATGACCTACTACGCTGAGTTTGAAGTAGAGGGATATACAATTAAAACGGTGGCAACTCCTGTGGATGGTGGTCAGGTGACAGGCGGCAGCGGAAATGTCAAGATTGCCCCAGGTTCATCGGTTACATTGAGAGCGATACCGGAGACCGGCTTCAAGTTTGACTATTGGTCATGCGATGATGGGTCGGTAGCTGCAGGAACGGAGGATGCTGCTAATCCGGGACAATTCACTTTGAACATAGCGCATGTATATGGAGATGCAACCTACACGGCACATTTTATAAAGGACGCAGTATCACTGACGGTGGATATGAATGAGCCGACAGTGAATAAGGTGATAGGCTCAATCGGAGGAAGTACGCAGCCGCATGAGTTTCCGACGGACGGAAGTCAGTGGAATGGAATCGCATCGGGCAGTACTGTGACGTTAACACCTGTTCCGGGAAGTGGATACAAATTCAAGGAGTGGGTAAAGAGCGGAACGACGACACCTATTTCCACAAATCCGTTGATTATTGCAAATATCAAAGAGGCGGCCAATTACTATGCAGTATTTGAAATTGAAGCGTTTAAGATTACGACGAAGTCTTCCCCTGCAGAGGGAGGAAGTATCAGTGGAAACAGTGGAGGAGCGTCCTCAGGTGGAAGTGTGACACTGACAGCGACTGCAGCATCAGGCTATGTGTTTACGGAGTGGGTCGATGATACGGGAGCGACCTATAAATCCAATCCACTGACTTACGGACCGATTTACTCAGATGTGACGTTAACAGCAAAATTCAAGAAGAGTGATGATGCGCTTACAGTATTAGCTTCCCCGGCAAGCGGCGGTCATGTGACGAAGAATCTGAATGCAGACGGCTCTGTCACAATCGTTGCCACAGCAAATAAGGGTTATATTTATCAGGAGTGGCGTAAAGGCAATGTAGTTCTTACAACGGCAACCTCCTATGTGGTATCGAATATTACGGAAAAAGCAACCTATACGGCATACTTCAAGGTAGACCCAAATTATTCTGCAAAATCTGGTATTACAGATGAGAAGTTCCTGAATACGCGGAGGCTGTTCAAGGAGCCGAACTATAAGAATACGAGAGCAACGATGAAGACATTTGCCTCGACCTTTGTTGCATCGCTGGCACCGCAGTATGAACTGAACGGATATGTAATGAAGAGTGCGATAGCGGCAGCAGGAGAGAGGTTTGCCACCAGTTCGTCCGAGCTGGATATGACGGATTATGAGGCGGCACTGGCAGATCATGAGATCATATCAACGCATAATGAGATCATGCGTGTCTATCCGCTGGAGGATAGTGGTACTTATCTGGAACAGGCAAAGGAACTGACTACGACGAAGTTTGGCAGTCAGTATTCAACGGAATTACTATTGATTCGCGAGGTGACACCGCCTGCTGACACAGAATGGGTTGACGGTACGAGAACACTGCTGTGGCAGAAAACAGGTGCCGAGTATAAAGACAATATCTATATCATATGGGAGCAGGAGGGCTATCAGCAGAAGATCATCATCCCGGTTACAGATCTGCAGGGCGTACTGAAGTTTTCTGTGCCGCAGATGGGAACTCCGGATACACGTACGAGGATGTGTGTGGTGAGAGTAAAACTGCAGTAGAATAACAGAAGTATCCATTCGCTTATTTATTTTTCATTTGAGTGTGACAATCATTTGACTGATTCGTATCTATAAGATATCTTAGAAAAGGACATAAGAGTCTGATGTCCTGAAAGAAGGACAGAAAACCGCGCTACTGAAAGTGAGGAGATCATTATGAAGAAGAGATGGATGATAGCAGCCTTGTGTGTATGCATGATGACAGCAATGAGTGCCTGTGGAGACAGGAACACAGCAGAGTCCGCAGTGGAACCAGCAACAGAACCGGTGAAGGAACAGGCGGCAGAGCCGGCAGATGAGAAAGAGGAAGCTGAGATTGCAGAGGCAGCGGCTGATTTTAAAGACCCGGAGACTCTGGCATCTATAGAGGAACTGAATCAGGCAGCAGGCTTTATGGTACTGACGCTGCCTGAGTATTGGAACTATAACGTAAACAGCTATATCTTTGAATCGTCTACTGGAAGTGAAGGCCTGGCATGTGTTGATTACGGCTTAGAGGATCAGGGCAAGAGCATTCTGATCTCCAGCGGGAAGGGAAATGAGAACTTCTCATTGTTCATGGGTGACATGGATCAAACAGAGGAGGAATCAGGACAGACGATTAGATATGGTAATACAGAGGACAATTTTGGAGCATGCTGGACGGATGGTATTCTGTCTTATTCGGTAGATACGATCGGATTGTCAGAGGATGAAAATGAGCAGCTGATTGAGGAACTGGCAGGGATCACAGCTTCCATGCCGGGAGGACAGCTTGCGGATGAACAGACTACGGCACTTCCAAATCCGATGGTGGAGTATGAGACCTATCCGGAACTGGAGAAGCATATAGATTTTGAGTATCTGATCATTCCGGAATCTAATGGATATACTTGTGATGATATCTATCTGATCGATGGGAAAGTAGTGCAGCTGGATTATGAATGTAAGGACGGTGATGACAGCGAAGCGAGAGTCAGAACGGCAAGAGGTACGGAGGATATCACGGGATATTGCGATATGCAGTATCAGGATGAGAAAATCGGGGATATCACGGTTCATAAATGCATCTATCTGGGAGAGACGAAGGATGAATATGCAAAGATAGCCTGGTGGACAGATGGTACCTATACTTACTCCATGGTATTTTCATTAAAGGAACATGATGACTTTGACAGTCAGGTGGAGAGTGCAGTTGACTATACAACAAGAATAAATCTGAAAAAGGTCAATTGAAAAAAATTATCAATTAGAGAATTATGAAGATTAACTGCAAAAAGCATCAGTCCATAAAACTGATGCTTTTTGCAGTTTTTAGAGATTCGGATGGAAAGTAAGGATGTAATCTGCTATACTCTTTAGGGTGTTAGAAAGACGAAATTTGATTACTGGAGTTGATTCATAATGAAAAAAGTATTATTTATAGATGCATGTATTACGAATAACGAGATGTCCAGAACAAGGATGCTTTGCGAGGCTTATCTGGAGAAATATTATCCTGCCGGGAATACAGACGCTGCTGTTGAAACGTTGGTTCTGGAGGATCAGATCATGCAGCCGTTAATGACGGAGAAGCTGGCGGAGAGAAGCAAGATGATTGAGGCAGGCAGGCTGGATCATCCGATGTTCGGACTGGCAAGGGAATTTGCGGAGGCAGATGTGATTGTGATCGGAGCTCCATATTGGGATCTTTCTTTTCCGTCAATTCTGAAGATTTATATCGGAAATATCATGGTCAATACATTGACTTTCCGGTATGGTGATCATGGGCAGGAGGGTCTATGCAAGGCAGAGAAGCTTGTGTACATTACGACAGCCGGAGGGTATATCAAGGATCGCAATCACGGCTACCACTATGTGAAAGATATTGCAAACACTCTTGGAATCATGGACACGCAGTTTCTTTCCGCTGAAGGACTGGATATTGCAGAAAATGATGCTATGGCGATTCTGCAGGAGAAGATACAGGCACTATAGATTTCAAGAATGCGGATCAATCAGGAATGTTATTGATCCGCATTCTGTCTACATAAAATATTCAACAAAATTTACAATGAAAATTTTGGTAAATTGACATATTGTGCATTTCAATTGAATGATGTTAAAATTAACATGTTCGAATCAATCAATATCAAAGGCGTTTCAGCCAGTATTCCAGCTATGAAAAACAAAACAAGGGACTTCTACGTCAACCTGCTTCAAATGGCAGTTGATAAACAGTACAAAAAAACTTATAATGGAGGTAAGTGAATGGGAGAAAGACAGAACTACAGGGTGTTACTCGGAGATGACGGCTGGAGTAGAATGATCCGGCGTGTTGTGAATTTCTTAGAGAAGTTACAGATCAATAGGAAGTACAAGGACAGATTGTTCGTGAAGCTGTTTCAGGACAAGAAAAATATACTGGAATTGTACAATGCGTTAAATGGAACTTCTTATGACAATGTTGATGATATAGAGATTACGACAATTGACGATGTTGTATATATGGGCATGAAGAATGATTGCTCCTTCATCATCGGGAGTCAACTGAATCTGTATGAGCACCAGTCCACATTTTGCGGAAATATGCCGTTACGGGGATTGCTTTATCTTTCCAGTGTATATCAGTCATACATTGTAATGCATAAAAAGAATATTTATGGGTCGCAGCAAATAGCATTACCGGCACCGAGATTTGTGGTATTCTATAACGGTTCACAAGCAAGATCGGAGAAAGAAACAATATGCCTGTCGGATGCATTCGGTGGAGATGACAGCTGCCTTGAATGCAAGGCGATTCTGTATAATGTCAATTACGGACACAATGAAGAACTGATGAAACAGTGTAAGATCTTGGAGGATTATTCTTATTTCATTGACTGCATCAGAAAATATGAGCATGACAGATATCCGCTGAAGATGGCGGTGGAGCTGGCAACAAGGGATTGTATCAATCAGAATGTCCTACGGGAGTTCCTGATGAAGAATCGAAGTGAGGTGACGGACATGCTGCTACAGGAGTATAGTTTCAAAGAGCATATGAAGATGGAGCGAAGAGATGCACGTGAAGAAGCTTTGATTGAGGGTGAAAGCCGAGGAGAAATCAAGGGAGAAATCAAGGGAGAAATCAAGGGCGTTGCGGGAACTGTTCTGCAATTACTTGAGGAACACGGACAGCCATCGAAACAGCTTGAACAGAAGATTAAGGAGCAGAAAGAGATTGGAGTTCTAAGGGAATGGGTGAATTACGCAGCACATAGCGACTCTATTGAGGAATTTGAACAGAAGATCCATCATATATAGACAATTTGTTTGAATATCAGATTAGCGTCATTTTAGCATCAGATTTTGAGGTCTGATGCTTTTTTGTGTCTGTTTTGTATCCATTCATATGATATAATGAGCTATGCTCATGATATAAGGGTGTGACAATGATTTGTTTCATTCGTATACACAGGTATCTTTGAAAAACAGAAGGATTAGAAGAAATTCCTTGTATCTGATATAATGTAACTATTCAAGAGGAGTGATGAGTATGGGCATATGGATTATGAATAGTATGATTGTTTTATTGATGCCGGTGATACTGATGATTGTGGGTGCTGTATTTCATAAAAGCCCACCAAAGAAATCCAACGGAGTCTATGGATACAGGACAACAAGATCCAGAAAAAATCAGGACACATGGGATTTCTCTCAGAAATATGCAGGAGAACTGTTTTGGAAGATTGGGTGGATCAGTGTTTTCGTATCTGTAGTTGAGTGTATTGTACTTTGGTTTCTGCCGGAACTGGGACAGGGGATTTTGATTTCCATTGTGCTGGTAATGGAGATGGCGGCATTATTTGTGGTAATCGGCATGGTAGAAAAGAAACTAAAAGAGACGTTTGATGATAATGGTATCAGAAGATAAAAGAACAGAAATCTGAGAGAGGGATTGTAATGAACATACGAAAGAGAGCCGGAATTACATTCATATTATGTTTTTGTCTGGCGTTCAGCATGATTTTATCCGGATGTGATGCACAAACTGTTTCCCAGGTGGAGGATGCGTTGGCAGCGGCAGAGGAAGCTACGGAAAATGCAATGAAAGAACTGGATTTGAAGTATCCATCCC
>CAYRJT010000111.1:0-321 GCA_964424675.1 uncultured Lachnospiraceae bacterium | reverse complement strand
AATGCAGGTGCAATCGCTGACGGAACAGAGCAGCTGGCGGAGGAAATCAAGCAGGCGGCAGCTGAGGCTGAAAAGAGAGCATCGGATGCCAAAGCAGCAGAGAGGATAGCAGCAGAGACCCAGAAAGCCCTCGAGACAGCTGAAGAAGCTGCATTGGCGGCAGAAGCAGAGGTAGCACAGCTGGAGAAAGAAGCAGAGGCAACAATGTCAGAGATCTCACAGGGAGACAAGACGGCTGCTTATGAATCAACTAAGACGGAAACCGACAAGACGGAAACCGACAAGGCCGCAACAAGTAAGACCGACACATCCAAGAAAAGT
>CAYRJT010000110.1:0-7840 GCA_964424675.1 uncultured Lachnospiraceae bacterium | reverse complement strand
CGTAAATCTCGGATCAGCAGTCACACCTGCCGTAATGCTCTCAATGTTATATCCACGACGGCTGAATAAGCCTGATATACGGCTCAGAACGCCTGACGTATTGTCAACAATCAATTGAAATACTTTTCTCTGCATGATGCTTCTCCTTTGATACAAAAATGATAATTGTCTACACCATTTTCACGATTAAATCTAATTCTAGCAACATTCTAAAGGAATGTCAATGTATGTTCCATATTCATATTAGTGATAACCAATAGTTATATCAAGCTTCTGTCTCACTGCATTTTGGTAATGCAAGGGTTCCTGTCCTTGCAATTTCCACGATACTGACTGACTTTAGGAGCTGTATCAGCAGTGCAGTTCTTTCCGGGGTATCGCACATCTGGATCAGCATATAATTCTTGGATACTTCTTCAATAGAAGCAGTCTTTAGGACATCACATATTTCCATGATATCTTTGCGGTTTGACTTATTATATTTTACCTTGACCATCAGCAATTCACGGCTGAAGCTTGCACTTTCATCAAAGGTCTTCACCTTAATAATATCAATTTTTTTATTCAGCTGTTTTTCAATCTGTTCTATCGTTCTTTTATCACCGGAAGATACGATGGTGATAACAGATACGGCAGGATCATCAGTCTCTCCAACTGCCAGTGAATCAATATTAAAGCATCTTCTTGAAAACAGGCCGGATACCTTGCACAGAACGCCTGATCTGTTTTCTACCAGAACTGAGTAAATTCTTTTCATTTTACTTCTCCGCCCTTCTCTCTATTTTACCAGATCCATCGGATCGATCATACATTCCATCAGACTTGTTCCCGGTTCATCCAGAAAGGCTCTGATCTTCGCTGCTGCGTCGTCCATATTGATCACTCTTGTATACTTTACATCATATGCTGATGATAGTTTTTTAAGATCAGGACTGCCCGTCAAATCAACGACCGAGTAATGGTCACTGTACGTATAATGCTGGTATTCTCTGACCATTCCCAGAAAATGATTGTTGAACACAATAATCTTGAGCGTTATATCATGCTGTCTGACCGTTGCCAGTTCCATCATGGACATCTGGAAAGAGCCGTCTCCGCATACTGCGATCACCTGTCTGTCCTTACCCAGTGCTTTTTTAGCACCCATAGCAGCAGGTATGGAATATCCCATTGTCCCCATACCGCCTGATGTCAGGAACCGTCCTTTCTTTACTACATGATATGCACATGACCAGATCTGATTTTGTCCAACATCAGCTACGTAAACTGCATTATCATCCAGTTCCCTTGAAAGAGTTCCGATAAAGCTTTCAGGATCAACAAAATTACGATCCGGTTTTCTCTTGATTTTCATCGTTTCTCTGTACAGATCAAGTGTATTGACCCACAGATCATGTTCACATTCAAACTCATGCTTTTCGATATCCAAAAGAATATGCTTGATATCTCCTACCAGAGGAATGGTCGGACCGACATTTTTTCCAATCTCCGCAGGATCTACATCAATGTGTACCATAACCTTATTTTCGGTAATCAGATCCGGCTGGGACATTGCCCGGTCTGCTACCCTGGCTCCTACAACGATCAACAGATCTGACTCATTCATGGCCCTGTTTGCATATGGTTTTCCATTATTTCCAACCATACCGTAATACATCGGATGTTCAGTCGGCATTGCTCCGATTCCCATCATGGTGGATACAACCGGAATACGATATTTCTCGGAGAACTCCCGTAATTCTGACTCTGCATTGCTCAGCAGTACACCGCCGCCAGCACAGATAATCGGTCTTTCAGCACGTTCGAGCTCCTTGATGACTTTTTTGATCTGTACAACATTGCCATTGACCGTCGGTTTATAGGTTCTTAAGGATACCTCCTCCGGATACCTGAACTTGGCAATGGACGCATTCTGAATGTCAATCGGTACATCAATCAGCACCGGGCCTTTACGTCCGGTGGATGCGATATGAAATGCCTCTTTAAACACGCGAGGAATCTCATCGACATTCTTTACAAGATAGCTGTACTTTACAAAAGACTCCGCAGCGCCTGTAATATCTGCTTCCTGAAACACATCGCTTCCAAGCAGTGAGGACTTCACCTGTCCAGTGATGCATACAATCGGAATACTGTCTGCAAAGGCAGTTGCTATTCCCGTAATAAGATTCGTCGCTCCCGGTCCCGAGGTTGCAACACAGACACCTACCTCTCCTGTCACTCGTGCATATCCGTTTGCAGCATGACCTGCATTTTGTTCTGTACGCACCAGTATACTTTCAATATCTGAATTTAAAATGCTGTTGAAAAACGGGCATATTGCAACTCCCGGATATCCGAAAACTGCCTTTATGCCTTCTTTTTCAAGGCATTTTACCATAGCATCTGCTCCATTCATGTGATTCATCCTCTCCTGCTGATCTTGATTGTTACTTTCTCCCGAATAATTTTGCCAACGGGCTGACAACTGACTGCAAATCCTTGATTGCCTTATTCAGACTGTCTATGTCTATGGCTTCAATCTTGCTGACTGCAGTCGCCATACTCTCTTCACTGGATATGACAAGTGAATCTACATCCTCCATCATTCCACTGATATCTGTCTTTGCCAGCTCTGCTGTCACGGTATCCAGATTTTCCAATACTCCGGATGCCTGCTGCATCAACACATTTGTCTGTTTGATGACCGTATTGGAATCGCTGATCAATTGATTGATGACTGGTACATAGGATGCAATGCCAATAGACATGCATACAATGATCAGTACAAGAAAGACCGTGAAAAACTGAGTAAAACGAAGCTGTGTCCGTACATATCTCATCTGTTTTTCATTATCATCACGGATATCCTGCAGCAGCTTTGCAACCACTTTAAAATCTGTATCATTCAAGGAATCCAGCTGAGCCTGATCCTCAGCCTCATCTTTTTCCCTCTTTGACATCTTTTTATCGGTTTGCTTTTCAACAAGCTTATCAGCCATAGCCTCAATCGGCGGCTTTACTTCTGTCTTCTGCTCAGCTGCGGTAGTTCCATCAGTCGGTTTTGACTCCTCAGCGGGCTTTTCCTTCTCTGCTGCATTGGTTTCCTCCGCTGCTTTCACTTCTTCTACTGTCACCGCTTCTGTTTCCTTTCCTTCTTCTGTTGTGTTGACTGCTTCTGCCTTCTTTGCTCTTGCCATTTGTACGCCCTCCGTCTCTTGTGTTTGACTGAACCCATTTTCATGACACCTGATATGTGCCATGTGTCTTACGTTCTCCCTATAGTAATCCCAGCAGGCGCTCAGCCAGCTTCACTGCATCAGCGGCATCCTTGGAATAGCCCTGTGCACCTATCTCATCCGCATACTCCTGCGTAATTACAGCACCGCCGATGATAATCTTCGCTGTCACACCCTGCTCTCTGGCATAATTCACTACATGCTTCATTTCCTGCATTGTGGTTGTCATCAGTGCAGAAAGTGCAATGATGGCAGCATGATGTTCCTTTGCTGCTTCTATAATCGTTTCCTTAGCTACATCCTTGCCGAGGTCAATCACCTGAAATCCATGATTTTTCAGCATGAGTGCAACCAGATTTTTACCAATGTCATGAATATCTCCGGCAACCGTTGCAATGACAATGACAGGCATTTCCTTACCGTCATTTTCTTCTGCCAGCATCGGCTCCAGATATTCAATTGCCTGACTCATCGTCTCTGCGCTGGCAATCAGCTGTGGAAGGAAATACTTTCCCTTTTCAAACAGATCTCCGACCTCATTGATGGCAGGCATCAGAATCTGATTCAGGATATCTGTCGGTTTTAATCCGGCTTTCACTCCTGCCTCTGTCATCTCAACGACAGAACCTTTCCTGCCCTTCATGACACACTGATAAATGAAGTCGCTTTCTGTAGCCCCTATACTCTGCGCAGATGAACCACCTTGCTTAGTGTCCGTTGCGCTGGAGGACTGCACAGCTTTGGTTCCTGCCGTTGTATCCTGTCTGAATGCAATGGTTCCCATCGGTGCCATGTCAGGATTTTGTTCCTTCAGATCATTGATGTATTCAATATAACGTATATCCGAGCCTTCTTTATGAAGTAACAGATCTGCCGCAAGTGCTGTACCGACTAACAGACGCTGTGAAGGATTCGCAATCGCCATTGTCAGTCCTGCCTGAATCGCCATCGTTAGGAAACTGCTGTTCACAATGGCTCTCTCCGGAAGTCCAAAGGAAATATTAGATAATCCGACAATCGTAGGCAGTTCCAGTTCTTCCTTACAATAGCGTATGGTTTCTAACGTCTCAAGGCCTGCAACTGCATTTGCCCCGACCGTCTGTACCAGTCCGTCTACAATGATGTCTTTCTTTTGCATACCAAGTGACAATGCTCTGTCCAGAATGGTATGGATAATTTTCTTCTTCTCACTCAGATTTTTCGGGAGTCCCTCATCTGAAAGCGGCAGTAATATAAACATGGCTCCATACTTAGCCGCGATTGGAAGGAGCTTTTCAAATTTGACTTTTTCTAAGGAAATCGAATTGATCAGTGCACGGCCCGGATAGCGTTTCAGTGCCTCCTCCATCACATCGATGTGGCTCGAATCAATCACAAGCGGCAGGCTGACTGTCTGTGTAACCTCGTCAATTGCCTTTAACATCATTTCCTTCTCATCAATGCCGCTCATACCCATATTGATATCTAAGAAAGAAGCTCCCTGTGCCTCCTGCTCAGCTGCAAAGTCATTGACCAGATCAAAGGAATGATTCTTTAGTTCCTCCTGCAGCTTTTTCTTTCCTGTCGGATTAATTCTCTCTCCGACAATCATAAATGGACTGTTCAGCTCAAAGGTCTGAATGCTGCGCTCTGATGCCAGATAACATTTCTTCTGATGATTCTGACAGCTTTGCTCCTGTAATGCCGGCTGCAGCTTGTCCCGGTTCTTCTCGACTGCCTCACACAGGGCTCTGATATATTCAGGTGCTGTTCCACAGCAGCCTCCCAGAATCGTCGCTCCTGCATTGATTAATGTCAGCATCCCTGCCGCATATTCCTCCGGCGGCATATCATAGTAGGTCGTTCCATCTGCTGCAAGCTTCGGCATTCCAGCATTCGGCTTCGCAATGATGGGAATCGTTGCAACCTCATACATGGCACGTATTCCATCTGCCATTTTATCAGGTCCTGTAGAACAGTTCGCCCCAACTGCATCGGCTCCCAGACTCTGCAATACTCCCATTGCAACAGCAGGCTCTGTTCCATATAATGCCCTTCCGTCTGCCTCAAAGGTCATGGTCACTAATACAGGCATATCAGGACAGACTTCTTTTGCAGCCAATAGCCCTGCTCTGCACTCCTGCAGGCTCATCATGGTCTCAATGACAATCAGGTCTGCACCGGCGGCCACTGTATAACGCAGCTGTTCACGATATACATCTACCAATGTATCGAATTCCAATGTACCCATCGGTGCCAGCTGTTTACCTGTCATGGAAATGTCAGCACCCACATATGCCCTTTGTCCCGGATGCTCTTTCTCGTATTCAGCCACAGCACGCTTTGAGATTCCTACCAGTTCATGGTTGATTTTCTCTATATCATGCTCCAGTCCATATTCAGCCAGCTTGATTCTGGTACTTGTAAAAGTCGGAGCGAGCACCACCTGTGAGCCTGCTTCGAGATATTCCTTCTGCAGCCCGGTCATGATATCAGGATGTGCAAGAATCCAAGTCTCAGGACATACGCCTGCCGGCATGCCCCTTTTGATCAGATTGGAGCCTGTCGCTCCATCCAGATATAAGAAATGGTTTTTTGTTAATTCTCTGAATTCCTGTTTTGTCATGCCGGTTCTCCGATTCATTCCTATATGCGTTCAATTTCATTCCGTCTGAATGATTTATTTCTCAACTAACAGTGACTTTCCTGTCATTTCCTTCGGCTGCTCCATACCCATGGTCTCAATCAGGGTCGGAACGATGTCGGCCAGACATCCGCCCTCACGCAGCGTATACTTCTTGTCATAGTTTACAAGGATAAACGGTACAGGATTGGTTGTGTGTGCCGTAAACGGTGCACCTGTTGTATAGTCTACTAACTGTTCTGCATTTCCATGGTCTGCGCAGATGAACATCACGCCGTTCACAGACTTGATTGCCTCTACTGCCTTGCCTACGCACTCATCAACAGCCTCCACAGCCTTGATGGCGGCACTCTCAACACCGGTATGACCAACCATATCCGGATTTGCGAAGTTGATGATAATTACATCATATTTTTCTGATTTAATGGCGCCGACCAGCTTGTCACATACCTCATAAGCACTCATTTCCGGCTTCAGATCGTAAGTAGCAACCTCCTTCGGAGAATTGACAAGGATTCTCTCTTCACCTTCATTTGGCTGCTCTACGCCACCATTGAAGAAGAAGGTTACGTGTGCATATTTTTCAGTCTCTGCAATTCTTGCCTGTGTCATATGATGAGCAGCAAGCCATTCTCCAAATGTATTGGTAACTGCAATCTTCTCAAATGCAACTTCTTTGTTTAAAATGGTCGGATCATAATCTGAGAAGCAAACATAAGTCAGCTTCAGACGCTGATCTCTTTCAAAACCCTTGAAATCATCATCACAGAAGGCTCTGGTAATCTCTCTTGCACGATCTGGTCTAAAGTTAAAGAAGATTACAGAATCATGATCAGAAATGGTTGCAAGCGGCTTGCCATCCTTCATGACAACTGTTGGTAATACAAATTCATCTGTTTTATCTGCATCATAGGACTGCTGAATTCCTGCAGGTCCTGATATAGCTGTCTCCCCAACACCCTTTGTCAGCGCATTATATGCCTTTTCTACTCTGTCATAATTATTATCACGATCCATCACATAGTAACGTCCCATCACAGAAGCCACTTCACCGACACCGAGCTCCTTCATCTTAGCTTCCAGCTCTTCTACATAACCCTTGCCTGATGTAGGAGGTGTATCGCGTCCATCTAAGAAGCAGTGAACATAGACTTTCTTTAATCCATTTCTCTTTGCTAACTCCAGTAGTCCGTAAATATGTGTATTATGGCTGTGAACACCGCCGTCTGACACAAGACCGAACATGTGCAGTGCAGAATCATTTTTCTTACAGTTATTGACTGCGTCTAATAATGCTTGGTTTTCAAAAAACGTGCCATCATTGATTTCCTTTGTGATTCTCGTCAACTCCTGGTATACGATACGTCCTGCACCCATATTCAAATGACCGACCTCTGAATTGCCCATCTGCCCCTCAGGAAGTCCGACAGCCATACCGCTCGCCTGTCCCTCCACAAAAGGATATTCCTTCATCAAGCCATCAATGACTGGTGTCTTTGCCTCATATACGGCATTTCCATCGTGATGGCTGTTCAGGCCGTACCCGTCTAAAATCATTAGAACTGTTGTTTTCTTACTCATGATACATTTCCTCGCTTTTCTATATGATATTGAAATTGTTTTTCTTTCGAATTATACACTGTTTAAGGTATCTTGGCAACAGTGTGGCTTTTAACTAAAAAGGGTATGTACGTCTTCATGTGAACGCACATACCCAAATGATTTGTTTTTTACAGATTCCCGTGCTCTGCATCATCAAACATCTCATAGATACCAATCTTGCAGGAATCATTCTCCGGCATTCCCACAAAAGTCGCTCCATATACTATCTCCGGTTTGCCGTCATCAATACGGGTAATATTCACAAATGTATGAATAATCTCTTTTGTCCAAATTGTTAACTCTGCCTGATATACGGAATTCATTTCTAGATTTTCCTTGCACTTGAATCCGATACCACTCTTAGACAGGTCGACGACATCCACTCGTACCTTATCCT
>CAYRJT010000109.1:0-7867 GCA_964424675.1 uncultured Lachnospiraceae bacterium | reverse complement strand
CCAGTATCCGTCCTGCAAGCTTATCCAGAAAATACCGGTCATGTGATACCGCAACTACAATTCCTTCAAAGGTCTGCAGATAATCCTCCAGTACAGTCAGCGTCTGAATATCCAGATCATTCGTCGGCTCATCCAGAATCAGAAAATTCGGGGCTTCCATCAGAATTTTCAAAAGATACAGTCTTCTCTTCTCGCCACCGGACAGCTTTGCAATCTGGCTGTACTGCAGTTCCCCGTCAAATAAGAACTTCTCGCACATCTGTGAAGCCGTAATCACACCATCCTTTGTTGGAATGAATTCTGCCGTATCCTTAATATAGTCAATGACGCGCTGATTTTCATTCAGGGCTTCATTCTCCTGTGAGAAATAGCCGATTTTCACGGTCACGCCAATCTCTACATTTCCGCTGTCCGGCTGTACCTTGCCGGTTAAAATGCGTAACAGCGTCGTTTTGCCGCAGCCATTATGGCCAACGATTCCGACACGCTCCTTCTGCAGAAAGATATAAGAAAAATCAGTAATCAGTGTCCGTCCGTCATAAGCCTTGCTGATATGGTCAAATTCTGCCGTCTTCTTCCCCAGTCTCGTATACGCCGACTGTATCTCAACTTCACCATCCGTTACGATTCTATCTCTGTCCCGAAGCGCTTCAAAGCGTTGAATATGAGCCTTCTGTTTCGTGGAACGCGCGCGTGCGCCACGTTGCATCCAAGCAAGCTCACTCCGGAAGAGACTGGCATTCTTCCGTTCCGTTGCTGCCGTCATCGCCTCTCGTTCAGCCTTCATTGCGACGAATTTAGAATAATTTGCATCATACGAATATAACTCCCCATGATCCAGTTCAAAGATTCTGGTCGTCACTTCATCCAGAAAGTACCGGTCATGCGTCACCATCAGGAGTGCCCCTGCATACTTCTTCAGCCTCTCCTCCAACCATTCTGTCATATCACTGTCCAGGTGGTTTGTCGGCTCGTCCAGAATCAGAAAGTCTGATGGAAGTAACAGTGTTCTTGCAAGTGCCACACGTTTCTTCTGACCTCCGGACAAAAACTCCGGTCTGCCCTGGACATCTGATATCCCGAGACTTGCCAGCATTGCTGTGGCTTCCCCTTCGATATTCCGATAAGTCTGCTCAGCCTGCTGCCCCTGTGTCACATACTGCAATATAGTCTGTTCAGGAAGAAATACGGGATTCTGAGGCAGGTAAGCGATTCGCAGTCCTGACCGATAGGTCACCGTACCCTCATCTGTTTCTTCGATTCCAGCAAGAACCTTAAGCAATGTCGATTTACCCGTCCCGTTGATTCCGATTAAGCCAATTCTTTCACCGTCATTGATTCCAAATGTAATCCGTTGAAACAATTGTCGTTCTGCATAACTTTTCACAATATTCTCTGCTGTTAATAAATTCATTCAAGTCCTCCGGAGATTTCCCGTAAAAATAGTTCTCCATACTTTTCATATTTATATTCGCCTACGCCGGAGACTGAAAGCATCATTTCCTTCGTTGCCGGCTTCGCTGCGCACATCAACACTAATGTTTTATCAGAAAAGACCATATAGGGCGGAACCTTGTCCTTTTTTGCAAGCTCCATACGAAGTGTTCTCAATTTTTCAAAAAGCAGCTCATCATCCCCTGTAAGCACCGCTGATGCGCCCTTTCTCTTTGCCTTCTTTGCCTTTTTCGCACTCTTCTCAGGCTCTGATTCCTTCGCCATCTTCATTTCAAGTACGGCACCATCCTCCAAAATGGAAACTGCTTTTTCCGTCAGCCGGACAATGGCATACTCATCATTTGTCACAGTCAGATATTCCTGCAGCAACAGATGATTCAGTACCTGACGCAGCTGATAAGCCGGAATCTTGGACAATAATCCGTAGTGAGAATTTTCATTCATCCTGTAATTTCTGATCTTTGCCGTATTGGCACCATGTACTGTATCAATGATCACATTGACACCATATCGCTGCCTGCTCTCCTTGATACAGCCAATCAGTTCTCTGGCCGTCTCTGTCACATCTACAGTCTCAAACTGTGTCAGACAATTGGAGCAATTGCCACAGTAGTTCTCTCCATACTCTCCGAAATAACGCAGAATATAGTCCCGCAGACATTCATTTGTAAAACAGTAATACGTCATCTTCCGCAGTCGTTCATGATCCCGTTCCATCACAAGCCTGCGTGTAACAGCATCCAGCTCCTGATTGTCTCTGTTATTGTCAATGAAGAACTGGTTCGTGACGACATCCTGACCGCCATAATACAGAATACATTCTGCCGGTTCTCCGTCTCTCCCTGCTCGTCCTGCCTCCTGATAATAGCTTTCCATATTCTTAGGCATATTATAATGGAGTACATATCGTACATTGGATTTATCAATACCCATGCCAAACGCATTGGTTGCAACCATAACCGCCTTGCGGTCATAGATGAAATCCTCCTGATTCTGTTTCCGTTCAGCATCGCTCAGTCCTGCATGATAGCGCGTCACCGAGAACCCGTCTTCCTGCAGCTGACTGCATACCTCTTCCACAACTTTTCTTGTGATACAGTAAATAATACCACTGTCCTTCTCATGCAGCTCGAGATAATTCTTCACAGATGCATATCGGTCCTTGGGTGTCATGACTCCAAAATAGAGATTTGGTCTGTCAAAGCCTAAATTCAGCACATATGGATTCTGTAATCTCAGAATATCAATGACATCATCTCTGACCTCTGCCGTTGCTGTTGCCGTAAAGGCGCTAATCACTGGCCGGTCGGGAAGCCTGTCCACAAATTCCATAATCTTCAGATAACTCGGTCGAAAGTCCTGTCCCCACTGAGAGACACAATGTGCCTCGTCCACAACTACCATAGAAATCTTCGTATGTAATGCAAAGCTCAGAAATTCCTCCGTAACCAACCTCTCCGGCGCAACATATATAATTGGATAACGCCCTGCTGCCGCGTATTCAAGAGCCTTGTAATACTGTGACGTGCTCAGAGAACTATTGAGATAGGCCGCATGAACTCCCGCCAGATTCAACGCCTCCACCTGATCCTTCATCAAGGATATCAATGGCGATATGACTAACGTAATCCCCTCAAACATCAGTGCCGGAACCTGAAAGCACAACGATTTCCCAGCTCCCGTAGGCATAATTCCCAGTGTGTCGCGTCCAGACAAAATGCTGTCAATCAACAGCTCCTGTCCCTCCCGGAATTCATCATAGCCAAAGTATTGCTTTAATATTTCCAATTGAGTCATCAAAACACTCCATCATTCTTATCTTCCAACACCTTAATCGCATGGTACATAAATTCATTAACGGGTGTCTCTACGCCGACTTCCTTGCCCAGTCTCATGACCGTTCCGGCAAACATATCGACCTCAGTCTTACGACCTGCTTCAATATCCTGCAGAGTGGACGGACGTCCGTCCTTATTGATTTTCTTCAGTCTCTCGCCCTGTTCGACCATATCCTGCTCGCCAAGCGGGATTCCCTTCTTGTTGGCAATTGCAATCACTTCACGCATTGCCATCTCACGTAAATGATTGGCATGCTCGTCACAGTGCCATGCTCCAAACGGTATTCCTAAAATGGCAGCTGTCTGATTTTCTGCGACATTGCACATAAATTTATGCCAGATGGCAAAAATCATATCCTTCTGGATAACCGATTTGATTCCCGCACTTTCGAACAAAGTCTTCACTGCCAAAACACGCTCCGAATACGTTTCATTCGTCTTCTCGCCGAATTCCATGTGAGCAAAACCGGGATTAAAATGCAGTTCATTTTGATTTGTCACAGTCACGCTGACTCTGGCAAGAGAGTACAAAATCCGCTCATATCCGTATACCTCGGCTACAATGTCTTCGCTCTCAATTCCATTCAGCGGTGACATGATCATGGTATCCGGTCCCACCTGATTCTTGACCTGTAATACAGCTTCTCGTAAGCCAAGCGACTTCGTGATGATAATGACAAGGTCTGCATACCCAGTCTCTTCCTCCGGTGCAACTACGTGAAACGACACAGGCTCTCCATTTACAATCAGCCCGTTTTTCTCGATTCGTTCCTTTCTGGCTCCACCTGCTATGATTCTAAGATTCTCTTTTCCGGTTACCTTCTGCAGATTCGAAGCCAGATATCCCCCGATTCCGCCTAGTCCGATTAATGCAACTGTCTTAATTTCCTGCATGTTTCGTTCCTCCTCTTTTGTATAGTGACAACGGCAGCTCCAGTCCGTTTTGCTCCAGTAACCGTTCATCTGACAGGATCTTCTCTGTCCTGTCATCCGCTGCGATCTTTCCTCCTGACAGCAAAATGGTTCGTTCACAGCAGTCCCATATCATGTCAAGATCGTGTGATGCAATCAATTTCAATCCCGGCAGCTCATTCAGGATACGAATTAGGTTTCTGCGATTCCTTGGATCTAGTGCAATCGAAGGCTCATCCAGCAGCATAATCTTCGGCTGCATAGACAGAATCGTCGCGATAGAAGCTAGCTTCTTCTCTCCTCCTGACAGACGGTAAATCTGTCGATCCCGTAACTCCTCCATATGAACCATCCTCAGTGCCTGATCAACGCGTTCCTCTACTTCCTGCTTTGTATAGCCGTAGTTACGTGGGGCAAATGCAACATCCTCGTACACCGTCGGCATGAAAAGCTGGCTGTCGGAATCCTGAAATACATAACCCAGCTGTCTGCGAATATCCGCTAATGTCTTCTTTTCCACATTGATTCCATGAATCCTCACACTGCCTGTATAATCAAGCAGTAATCCTGTCAATATCTTGAGCAGAGTTGATTTCCCCACTCCGTTTGCCCCGATGATTCCGATACTCTCATTCTCACCTGCATGAAAACTGATTCCGTCCAGAATCGTACGCGCCTGCGGATGTGAACTATATGAAAATGTAAGGTTATTGATCTCTATCATTGCAGCTTCCTTCTTTGATAACGTTGTTATCTAATATCAATTATGATTTTCCCGTTTCACCCTCGTCTAGGGAATACCGAAACTCACCATCATATCCTCGTAACAGCATACTCTCATATACAATCTGTGCCCTGTCAATGCTGCGTAGGAGCAGCTGTCCGATAAAAGAACCCCAGGTGCTGATATGAATCCCCTTCTGCCCCGGTGCGCGCAGCTGATAAGCCTGCTGCATCCGCTCCACTTCCTTGAGCAGAACAATGACATAGCGGTAGATTAATGCAAATACCGTAACAATACTTTTGGGGATATGAAGCAGCCGCAGTGCATAGCACAGCTTCGTAACAGAAGTTGTCACCATCAGAGTATAAGATGCCAGCACCGTCAATACACCCTTAATCAACAGTGTCATCATGGATATCATTCCACCCGTAATCGTAAAATCTCCAAGCAGATACATCGGTGTCCTGTCATAATAGGGATTCAGAACTCCTACCGCACAGATGAACAGCATTACCACCCCAAGTCCCTTCGCATGACGCCAAACCGGAATACGACCTGCTGCAAGTACAGTCAGCAGACCGATTCCCATTGTAAATAATCCTTTGAAATTATACTTATCATAAGACACAACTGCCATCACGTAGGCTACTGTCAATATCAGCTTCATCAGAGGATGGACTCTGTTCATCCACCGGTCTTGGGCCGCAGCCGCATCCAGATGGTGCATATCATGAATCGCTTGACCAATCTTACTCATGTTTCCGTTTCCTTTGTTTGAATTTCGGTATGTAACCACAGAGCAGAAGAATCGCAACTACGATCAGGCCACCCACAATACCGGAGAAGGACGTCCCCAGGACAGAATCCACACCCTTAAATGCATAGTCGGGCAGAAATGCCGTCGTATTCTGTACTTCCTCTGCCGCCTGATATACCGTTCCGTCTGCTGCGACCTCCGTAGAACCCGTCACCTGTGCAATGGACCATTCCAGACCATCCGGATTCGAGGATGCTGCAAGAGAAATCAGTCCGCCGATTACCACAGCAGCTGCCGCTAGGATGATGACTGTATTTTTGTAAGAAAGCTTTCCTTTCTTCTGTGTTTCTGTACCTGTCAGCCTATCCGCATGCCACAGTAATTCCGGCCTTGCCTCATAGACAAAGCAAAGTACTGCTGCCGTAATCAGTCCCTCCACCAATCCGATTGCCAGATGAATCGGCTGCATGGTGACCGCAAACAAACCAAATGGTAATTCTGTGATACCGGAGGACAAAGTCTCCAGCACAACGGAAAAGGCGCCAAGCTGCAGCGTTAAAATACAGCCAATAACAGAAGCAACTACAATCCTTTTCTTACTGATTCCATTTTTCATCATGAGCTTCCAGACTACGAGCATTCCTATAAAGCATCCATAAAACGCCATATTCCATATATTACATCCCAATGCCAGAATGCCTCCGTCAGCAAACAGCAGACACTGTACTAACAACACTCCAATCATGGTTAAAAAGCCAGCGTAAGGACCCAGAATCGCTGACAAGAGCATACCTCCGCACAAGTGTCCCGAGGATCCGGTTCCGGGAATCGAGAAATTCACCATTTGCGCTGCAAATGCAAAAGCACCCATAACGCCCATGACCGGAATCTTCTGATCCTCATTTTCAAGCTTTACTTTTCTGATGGCATATCCCATCGCCGCCGCTGAACAAACATACATTGTCCCTGCCACTGCTGGTGATACCAACGCATCTGCCATATGCATATTGACTCTCCTTCATATAAGTGACTGCATTATTTCTCACCTAACCTGTTTATTTGTGTAGCCATATAACCGGCACCATAACCATTATCTATATTGACAACCGCAACTCCATTTGCACAGGAGTTAATCATCGTAAGAAGCGCAGATAAGCCTCCAAGATTCGCCCCATAACCAACTGAAGTCGGCACAGCAATCACCGGTTTATCGACCAGACCTCCAATCACGCTTGCCAGTGCTCCTTCCATTCCCGCAATCGCAATCACGCAGTTAGCACTCTGAATCACTTCCAACCTTGCTAACAGTCTGTGCAGTCCGCTCACGCCTACATCATAAATCCTCTCCACATTTGAACCGAAATACTCCGCCGTCTGTGCTGCCTCTTCCGCAACGGGAATGTCTGCCGTCCCGGCTGTACATACAGCGATTCTCCCGATTCTCTTCTTATCCTTTTTCTCAATCTTCATCATATGAGAGATAGGATCATATTCCGTCTGTGGTAATGTCTCCCTAATCAGATGATACTGTTTCTCACTCGCACGGGTTCCCAGTACTTCTCCCTGATCCTTATATAAATGCTGAAAGATATTGACCAAATGCTCATCTGCTTTGCCGGCACAGAATACCACCTCTGGAAACCCTGATCTGGTCTGCCTGTGTGTGTCTAACTTTGCATATCCAAGCTCTTCAAAGGGCTGCCGTCTTAAGTAACCCTCTGCTTCTTCCACTGTCATACTGCCTGCCTTTAGTTGCTCCAATACCTCGCGTGTATCCATCTATAACACTCCTTCATATTGCATCAGACTCATTCCATTGTAACCCGAAGAACATCTTCTGTAAAGCAAGGTCATATTGTTCTGTTGTAATCATTCCAGCTTCATCAAAAATGCCCTGACACAGCTGCACAATTCTTATGACGCCTCCTTGCTGCCGCAATTATAACGTAACATATGAAGTGCACTCCATGTCAAGATATTTTGAGTTGCGCCTTAAATTTTCCTATATTTTTCCTATACAAATAAATTTCTGTAAAGTAGACTTGACACGTGATGTAAAGTGTACTATACTTTTCAATGTAAAGTTAACATTACATCAAGAAGCATTTCGAAGAAAGGAGTGATACAAATGGAAAGTAAAATTGACAACAGAATCGCAGAATACCGAAAACTGCGCGGCAT
>CAYRJT010000108.1:0-7938 GCA_964424675.1 uncultured Lachnospiraceae bacterium | reverse complement strand
TACAGTCAAAGGAGCAGCAAGCATTACTGAGGTTGTTACAGATAAGAAAGCAGGCTACATGACTGTGAAACTGGATGGCTATGACGGAGCAGAGGTCATCAAGCTGCAGATCGGAACGGTCTTTAAGGGCACTTCTGTCAGAGACTCTTTGAATTTTATAGATTTTAACGATTATACCAATCAGATCGAATGGGCTGAGGTGTCGCAGAGCATCAATTCTCTGATCCAGCAAAATGTGATCGATCCAATTGGTTATGAAGCCTTTGAGGTTGGAAAGCACGTTGAATTTCTGGGTGCATTTACAGTTGGCTCATCAGGGGAGATTCTGATCACACCGACAAAATTAACGATCCAGTAGGAACGGAGGATATAGAATGAGCAATATATGTTTACATGCTGAAAAAATCGATAAGATATATCCCGGAACAAAGGCGCTGGAGGAGGTATCCTTCGATGTAGAGACCGGTAAGGTCAATGTCCTGATCGGTGAGAACGGTGCAGGAAAATCCACGCTGATGAAGATCATCGCAGGAATCGAACAGCCATCAGACGGCAAGATGTTCATGGGCAGCGAGGAAGTCAGATTTAAAAATACCAGTGAGGCCAGAGCGTGCGGAATCGGAATCATCCATCAGGAACTGAGTCTGTTCCCGAATCTGACCGTATACCAGAATATGTTCATGGGAAATGAAAAGAAAATCGGGCTGGCTGTTGATAATAAGACACACATCGAGAAAACAGTAGAGATCCTGAAGCGATTGGAATATCCGATTGATCCGCATACGATCGTCGGAGATCTGCGTGTGGGTCAGCAGCAGATGATTGAGATTGCCAGAAATCTGATTCAGGATGATCTGAAGATTCTGATTATGGATGAGCCGACCTCCTCACTGAGTGAGTCTGAGGTGGAGGTTCTCTTCAAGATTATGAGAGAACTGACGGCACAGGGCATCTCTATCGTCTACATATCCCACAGGCTGGAGGAAATACTGCGGATCGGTGACAATGTCACGATCCTGCGAGACGGCAGATGGGTCGCACATGCAGAGGTGGCAGATATCGATGTACCCTGGATCGTTAAGAACATGGTCGGTTCCGATAAGGGATATCAGAAAAGAGAGAGAAATATAGACTGGAGTAAACGGGAAGTGGTTCTGGAAGCAAAGGATATCACACTGCCTAAGAAGGGCGGCGGTTATCTGCTGGACCGGGTCAGCTTTTCACTTAGAAAGGGAGAGATCCTGGGTATCTATGGTCTGCTTGGGGCAGGACGTACAGAACTGTTTGAGTGCATCATGGGACTACGGCCGGAGCATACAGGAGATATCCTGCTAAACGGAGAAAAAGTAGATGTCAAGAGCATCTCCGAACAGATAGACAGGGGATTTGCACTAGTTCCAGAGGACAGACAGCGTGAGGGTCTGGTGCAGACCATGAGTATTAAAAAGAACATTTCACTTTCAAGCCTGAAGCGCTATGTAAAGGGACTTTTCGTAAATCAAAAGCTGGAAAATGAAAAAGTAGAGGAACAGATTAAGGATATCCATATCAAAGTGGCTAATAAGGAGCTGCCAATTCTCTCCTTATCAGGTGGAAATCAGCAGAAGGTCGTAATCGGTAAGGGAATCCTGACAGAGCCGAAAATCCTGCTTTTGGATGAGCCGAGCCGCGGCATTGATATCGGTGCCAAGACAGAGGTCTTCGATATCATCAACCAGTATGCTGAAAGAGGGTTATCATTGCTGGTGATTTCTTCGGAGCTAAAGGAAATCGTAGCAATTGCTGACAGGGTGATCGTACTGTCGAACGGCAAGAAGACCGGAGAGTTTACAGAGGATGAAATCACAGAAGACAGTCTGGTCATGGCCTCATATAAAGGGCACCATACAGGAAAATCAGATACAGTGAGTGAAGGAGAGAGCAAAGATGAATAAAGTAAAAAAGTTGGATAAGACCTCAATCGGCTTAACCCTATTAAAAGGAAGGACATTTATCGTCCTGATTATACTGATGATATTTTTCAGCTGTGCAGCTCCTGCATTCCTGCAGGTCAGCACGATGCTGCTGATTGCAAAGCATGTGGCTCTGTACGGGATACTGGCAGTCGGCATGACCTATGTCATCATTACCGGTGGCATCGATTTGTCGGTCGGCTCTGTGGTCGGCCTTGCAGGTATGATCGCAGGCGGGCTGCTGCAGGAGGGTCTGGTGACTCCGTTCGGATATACATTATATTTCTGTGTGCCACTGGTGCTGCTGATTGCAGTGATTCTGGGAGCCCTGATCGGCTGGCTGAATGGTGTCATCATTACGAAGTGCAATGTAGCCCCTTTTATCGCAACACTTGGCATGATGTATGTAGCAAGAGGCTTTTCCAATCTGCGTTCCAATGGTGCTACATATCCCAACCTTCGAGGAAATGAAGTACTTGGCAATACAGGCTTTGATCTGCTTGGTACATCAGTGCTTGGAATTCCGGTTGGCGTGATTATCTTCTTTGTAGTTGCATTACTTGCTTCCATGCTGTTAAAAAAGACGGCTTTTGGATGGCATGTATTCTCGATCGGCGGTAATGAAAAGGCTTCAAAGCTATCCGGTATCAAGGTCAACAGAGATAAAATTCTGGTATACATGTTTTCGGGAGCATGTGCAGCCATTGTCGGGCTGATCAATACTTCCCAGCTGGTTGCTGCTCATCCGGCATCAGGAGAGTCATGGGAAATGAATGCAATCGCAGCGGCAGTTCTTGGCGGAACGTCCATGGCAGGTGGTATCGGAACAATCGGCGGAACAATCGTAGGTGCATTTGTCATCGGTGTCATCAATGACGGTATGGTTATGTGTGGCGTGTCAGAGTTCTGGCAGATGGTCATCAAGGGCGTTGTCATCGTAGTGGCAGTTATCATTGATCAGTTCCAGAGAAACCTGGAAGCAAAGATGGCACTGCAGGCTCGTAATTCAAGCAAATAAGTATGTAGTCCTGTAAGGTCAGCTGTCTTGGCAGCTGGCAAAAAATCGAGAAGAAAGTCTGGGAAATGAGGATTAGTAAAGATGAAAAAAAGAGGAATATTGAATGCAGAGCTGGCAAGAGCAATTGCTGCACTGGGACATAAGGATGTGTTTTTGATCGGAGATGCAGGGATGCCCATTCCATCCGGAGTGCCGGTGATCGATCTGGCTCTGTGCGGGGGAGTGCCATCCTTTGAGCAGGTCATGAATGCAATACTGGATGAGACAGTCGTTGAGTACTATTATCTGGCAGAGGAGATCGTGGAGAAAAATCAGCATCTGTTAAGCTTTTTCCGGGAGTCCATGCCGGGGATTGAGTCAGAAATGATGCCACATATTGAGTTTAAGAAGTGTACCAGAGATGTTAAGTTTGCAATCAGAACCGGGGAATTCACTCCGTATGCAAATATTATATTAAGAGCAGGCGTTGCATTTCCTGCGTAAAATCATGTATAATCAAGGGAGAAACCTTGCAGCGAGACGAGGGACTATCCTTGATCAATAGAGTGAAGAAATTCCCCATATCGCGTTTCGTCAGGTAAAGACTGTTGCTGCAAAGCAATGAGATGATGCCTGACAGGTGTGTTATGGGGAATTGCTGTATCAAAAACAGATTCATCAACAGGTGTGGAGGAGGATTCATAAAAATGACAAGGATATTGAACTTTGGATCATTGAATTATGACTATGTCTATACAGTGCATCATATCGTACAGGGTGGAGAAACGATTGCATCATCAGGCATGGAGACCTACTGCGGGGGGAAAGGACTGAATCAGTCAATTGCACTTGCAAGGGCAGGCGCTACTGTATACCATGCAGGTCTGGTCGGCGAAGAAGGCGATCGGATGATTGCACTGTGTAAAGAGAGCGGTGTAGATGCGAGTTATATCAGGAAGATTGAGGGAAAGAGTGGTCATACGATCATTCAGGTAGATCAAAATGCGCAGAACTGTATCATTTTGTTCGGAGGCAGCAATCGGAAGATGACTCATGAATATATTAATGAAGTATTACAGGGCTTTCAGGCAGGTGATTATCTGCTTTTGCAGAATGAAATCAATGAAATTCCATATATTATGGAACAGGCCCATCAAAAAGGAATCAGAATCGTGATGAATCCGTCACCCTATGATGAACATGTAGAGAAGTGTGATCTTTCCAAGATTGACACCTTGATGATCAATGAGGTGGAAGGAGAACAGATTACCGGAGAATCAGATGCAGACGGGATATTGACTAAACTGGTCGATTTATATCCCGATATGAAAATTGTATTGACATTGGGCAGCAAAGGCGCTATTTATTGTATAAAGGGTCAGCGAATCAGCCAGCCAGCCATGAAGGTGGATGCCGTAGACACGACTGCCGCAGGAGACACCTTCACAGGATATTTTTTGGATTCTGTATTGTGTGGACTTCCGGTTGAAAAGGCTTTGCGTCGTGCCTCTGCAGCCTCGGCTCTGGCAGTGACAAGACCAGGTGCGGCAGCATCTATTCCCATGAGTGAAGAGGTAGACAGATTTATGGGAAGCAGATAGGAAGTTTTGAGAAGCTGAGTTTTGGAAGTTTATGTAGAAGATGCGAAAATGATCAAAGGAGGAACAGACAATGGATATTCAGAAAATCATATCTGAAATGACACTGGAAGAAAAGGCAGGAATGTGCTCCGGTGCAGATTTTTGGCACACAAGAGGTGTGGAGCGGTTGGGAGTACCTGCAGTGATGGTCAGCGATGGACCAAATGGTCTGCGTAAGCAGGCAAATCAGGCGGACCATCTTGGTGTAAATGAAAGTATTGAAGCGGTTTGTTTTCCGGCAGCCTGTGCTACCTCCTGCTCCTTTGACAGAAATGTGATGAGAAAGCTAGGAAAGGCAATCGGAAAAGAGTGCCAGGCCGAGGATTTGTCAGTCATTCTCGGACCGGCAGTGAATATCAAGCGCTCTCCGTTATGCGGACGTAATTTTGAATATGTTTCAGAGGATCCTTATGTGGCAGGTGAATTATCTGCAGCATTTATTCAGGGCGTACAGTCTAAGGATGTCGGAACCTCGATTAAGCATTTTGCAGCCAATAACCAGGAATACCACAGAATGTCAGTTTCCTCTGAAGTGGATGAGAGAACACTCCGGGAAATCTATTATCCGCCGTTTGAGACTGCAGTGAAGAAGGCTCAGCCGTGGACAGTCATGAACTCCTATAACAGAATCAACGGAACCTTTGCCGGAGAAAGCAAGGAGCTGCTGACGGATATTTTGCGAAAAGAATGGGGTTTTGAAGGACTGGTGGTATCAGACTGGGGAGCTGTCAGTGACCGTGTAGAGGGACTCAAGGCAGGCATGGATCTGGAGATGCCGGGCAGTCTGGGAACAAATGATCAGGAAATCATCAAAGCTGTGAGAGATGGTTCCTTATCGGAAGAGATTCTGGATCAGGCAGTAGAGAGAATCCTGAAGCTAATCTTCCGCTATACAGAGCTTAGAAAAAAAGAAGTCTTTGATCGAAAGAAGGATCATAAGAAGGCTGTAGAGCTTGCAAAGCAGTGTATTGTTTTATTAAAGAATGAAGATAAGATTCTGCCATTGAAGGATGGCAAGGATGAGATCGCAGTGATTGGCGGATTTGCTGCAAAGCCGCGTTTTCAGGGAGGCGGCAGCGGTCATATCAATGCAAAGCAGGTTCCGTCTGCAGTGGAAGTTCTTCAGAACTATCAGAAGGTACGCTACGCAGAAGGCTTCTCAGCGAAAGAGGATATCATCGATCAGAAGCTTGTCAAGGATGCGGTAGAGGCAGCGAAGAAGGCCAAGAAGGTGGTTATTTTCGCAGGTTTGCCGGATTCCTTCGAGTCAGAGGGGTATGACCGCAGTCACATGAGACTGCCGGAATGCCAGAATTACCTGATTAAGAAGATATTGAAGGTACAGAAGAATGTGGTTGTCGTACTGCACAACGGTTCACCGGTGGAAATGCCGTGGGCAGATGATGTCAAGGGAATTGTGGAGGCATATCTGTGCGGAGAAGGCGCTGCAGAGGCAGTGATCGATATTCTATATGGAAAAGCAAATCCGTGTGGGAAATTAGCGGAGACATTTCCGATGAAGCTTGAGGACAATCCATCTTACCTGAATTTCCCCGGAACAGATGATCAGGTTTCCTATGCAGAGGGTATTTTTGTAGGCTACAGATATTATGAAGCGAAGAAGATGCCGGTTCGTTTTCCTTTTGGACACGGACTCAGCTATACACAGTTTGAGATATCCAATCTGCATCTGAATCAAAAGGCAGTGAAGGAATCAGAGACGGTTGAGGTCAGTGTGGATGTTAAGAATACAGGCAAGATGGCAGGAAAAGAAGTGGTGCAGCTCTATGTCAGAGATACAACGGGAGCGGCCATTCGTCCTGAGAAGGAATTAAAGGGCTTTGAAGCAGTGGAGCTGGAGCCGGGCGAGAAGAAGACGGTTACGATGACGTTGAATAAACGTTCCTTTGCATGGTACAACGTGAAGATTCATGACTGGTATGCAGCCACCGGTGATTATAGGATTATGGTGGGAAATTCCTCACAGAATATCGTCGAGGAGGCAGTCGTACACTATATCAGCGAGACAGAGCTTCCTTTTGTGGTAACGAAGGACACCATTCTCGGAGATTTGTTAGCACATGAGAAGCTGAGAGACTATACCAAGAGAAATCTGATGGGGCATATGGGCGTGCTGATAGCAGATGAGAACACCCAGAAAGCCAATCAGGCAGCCGCAGAGGCAATCACGACTGAGATGCAGGAAGCCATGGCACAGTATATGCCCATCCGTTCACTCCGCAGCTTCTCCGATTATCCCAATGAGGAGATGGAGAAGGCAGTCAGGGAATTGAATGAATTGCTGAAATAGAAGATTCTTTAGAAGGCTTCGTCATTTGACGGAGCCTTTTTTCTTACAGAATTGTAAGGGCGTTTTGATGAAGGATATTGTATAATGATTCTATCAGGAGTATTGGAGGCATCGAAATGAGCAGATTACTTCTTTTAGAGGATGATAAGAGTCTGGTAGAAGGATTACAGTATGCGTTAGAGAAGAATGGCTTCGAGTTGGAGGTTGCAAGGACAGTTGGAGAGGCTAAGAACAGACTGCATTTGGATAAAAAGTCTGCAATGACTGCAGATGCATTAGCGGAAGTGGCAGGCTATGATTTGCTGTTACTGGATGTAACGCTGCCTGATGGGACAGGCTTTGAGGTGTGTGAGGCTGTGCGGGCATCAGGCTGTATGGTTCCGATTATTTTCCTGACCGCGGCTGATGAGGAGACGAATATCATCAGAGGACTGGACAGTGGCGGAGATGATTATATCACGAAACCATTTAAGCTTGGAGAGCTATGCTCTCGCATCCGGGCACTCTTACGCAGAAGTGGGCGTGCGGAGGTGAAAAGGGATGGAGTCATCAGAAACGGAGACATCGTTCTTGACCTGAACCAGTGCAGGGTGAGCAGGGCAGGGGCCACCTTGGAGTTAACAAATGCCGAATACAGACTGCTTACACTGCTCATCAGAAATGCAGGACGCATCATGACAAGACAGACGATTTTAGATGCGCTGTGGGACGGAAATGGTGATTTTGTAGATGATAACACGCTGTCTGTCTATATCAGAAGACTGCGGGAAAAGGTAGAAGAGGAGCCATCTGCTCCGAAGTATCTGCAGACGGTCAGAGGGTTTGGATATCGATGGAATGGGGTGGAAGAATGAGCCTGATACAGGAGAAGAGAACAAGATCTTTCATCTGCTTTATGATTATGATAGGAATCTGTCTGCTGACAGGGACTGCATTATTTGGCTCTGCGTATATGAGGCTGATCCATGATACGGAAACCAAGACAGCTGCAAATGGTGTGCTGATGCTTTCCATCATAGCATGTATTGTGATGATAGG
>CAYRJT010000107.1:0-7938 GCA_964424675.1 uncultured Lachnospiraceae bacterium | reverse complement strand
ATGCTGCAGACAGAACAGCACAGCTGGAAAGTCTGGTACAGAAACTGATGTCACAACAGGGCAATGCTTACGGAGAAGCCAATGATATGTGGCAGTTCCTTGCAGGCGGTAACTATACAGTCACTGAAGCGGCCAAGGCTCAGGCTCAAAAGGATATCTCAGAGGATGGCTACTGGGGTGTTACTCAGACATCTGATCGTGTCATGGATATGGCAAAGGCTTTGACAGGCGGCGATCCGGAGAAAATAGAAGAGATGCGCAGTGCTTTTGAAAAAGGCTATAAAGAGGCTACAAAAGCCTGGGGTAAAGATTTACCGGATATATCATCACAGACATATGACGCAGTAATGTCCAAGTTCGACAAATGGGCCGAGGAATCAGCATCCACGATCTAAACATTACTACCATAATACATTTTGAAACAGGGTTCGCCGTTTGCATGAAAGTCAAACGGCGGACCTTTTTGTATTCTTCAATGACTGGTCATCTGACCGATGGTTTTGACAATCAGGAGTTTCTCACCGGGATGGAGTTCATCTGAGGTCAGTCCGTTAGTCTCTTTGATCTGTTTGATCGGTACATAGTATTTCTTTCCGATCTGCCAAAGCGTATCTCCCTTTTTTGCTACATAACCGACGATTCCCGGCAGTCTGCTCATCTTATCCATATCTGCATCGCGGCATTCTATCTCTGAGATGATATTCTCATGAACGGTTCTGAATACCAGCGCCTGTACATCACAAACCGCCCTGATCTCCAGCTCCTCTGAATCCATCATATTGGCCGCCAGCTGCTCAATGGTCACATTGATCGTATAAATACAGTCCTGATCAATCCCCTGCACATCCACGGTATGAACAAACGGGATACTGCCCTTGATTGTGTAAAACGGAATATGATCATCTGTAGTAACATACAGGATCTGTACATCGATTGCTCCTTCTATTGCAATTCCATTTTCTACAATCTCCATATCATCTATTACGACAGTTCCTGTACTGTGGCAGATCTGCAGCATCCTGATCTCACTGTTCTTAACCCGCAGTCGTCCCTCTGTGCGGCATTTTCCGTTATTTCTGACTAACAGGCTTCGATAAGTCCCGTTTTTCGTTTTTGTTTCCAGCTCATTTATCACTCCGTATGCATCAGCCAGTATCTCGATTTGTTCTTCACGATACAGCTTGATACTCAGATCAAGAACCATATCAATCGCAAAGGATCTTTCCTCACCATCAGAGTCCGGTCGTACCTCAATTTCCTGATGTCCGATCTCATATTGGATATCCGGCATCATTTCATCGGTACAGCCTCCACAGTCAATCGTCCCCCCGAACGGAATCACCGTTTCATACCAGCGTGCTTTTGCGTCCTCTCCCTCTGCTTCGTATAGTAAGAAAAGATTGATTTCTCCGTGCAGTGTTATTTTTTGTTCCTGTACCTTGAACTCCAGATCTCCGATCTGATAGTCTTCCCACAGAATCTCTGATACATTTGGCAGTCCTGACGGAAGTTCAAATGTCTCTCTGATACGATAAATATCCTTTTTATCTACTGCTATTTCTGCAATATCCATTCTTTTCTTCTGATATTCGACCGGTACATCGCATTTAATCTCTACTGTTGTTTCTTCATCTCTGATTTCCTCTGCTGACAACGTCAATGATATAATTGCCTTAATACTCAGCTTACGGGAATTGATCAATGATAAGGACAGATTTTCGATTTCTCCAGCCACCTTAACATTGTCTCCGTTTTCTATTCCTTCCATATGTATAAACTCTTCAAACGGAATACTTCCGTTGATGTTTTGTATATTCTTTGAACTATTCTCACTGAGATACAATGCCGAAAAGTATAGTCTGCCCTTGACCGTTACATGATCCTCAGATACCTTGACTTCCTCTGTCTGAAGACGGCCCTTATCGATCAGCAGTTTAAACACATCACCCATGGTTTCCGGGATATTATAATCATCATCTAACGTAAGCTGTGTATTCACATGGCTCTTTTGTATGTCCATATGAACATGCCTTTTGATTAAATCCAAAAAAGCCCCTCCTGTCTGCATTCATTTTCTTAATTGTATGCAGGCAGAAGAGGACTTATGCTACTACTTCACAGCATGGATCAGTTCATTGATATCGTTCACTTTGTATTGCTTCATATATGCCTCAATGCCTTCTATCACTTCCTCTGTTGTATATGGGTTATGGAAATTGGCAGCTCCGACAGCCACAGCTGTTGCTCCTGCCAGGATAAATTCTATGGCATCCTCGGCATTTGTAATACCTCCCATACCAATCACCGGTATCTTCACCGCACAGGCTGTCTGATAGACCATCCGCACAGCAACCGGTTTGATTGCCGGTCCCGACAGTCCTCCGGTCTGATTGGCCAGAGCAAAGGTTCTTCTGTGAATATCTATTTTCATGGATGTCAACGTATTGATCAGAGATATGGCATCCGCACCGGCAGCCTCAGCCGCTCGCGCCATTTCCGTAATATCGGTCACATTTGGACTCAGTTTCATGATGACAGGCTGTTTCGCCTTTTCTTTGACTGCCCTGGTAATGCTGAACAGGGCATCTGCCTTTTGTCCGAAGGCAATGGCTCCCTCCTTGACATTCGGACAGGATACGTTGATTTCAAGCATATCCACATCTGTATCTGACAGTCTCTCCACAACCTCCAGATAATCCTCGACACTTTTACCACATACATTGACGATGATTCTGGTATCGTATTGTTTTAGGAATGGAATATCTCTTTGCATAAATACATCAATTCCGGGATTCTGTAATCCGATGGCGTTGAGCATACCTCCATAGGTTTCTGCTACGCGGGGAGTCGGATTGCCTGGCCATGGTACATTTGATACGCCCTTGGTCACAACTGCACCCAGTTGATTCAAGTCAACAAACTCACCATACTCCATACCGGAACCGAATGTTCCTGATGCTGTCATGACCGGATTCTGAAACTCCACACCGGCTATCGTTACTTTCGTATTCATCACAGTTCCACCTCCTCGGCATCAAATACGGGGCCATCCTTGCAAATCCGTTTATTATGCACCTGTGAGTGTTCGTCCACATGTTTCGTCTGGCATACACATCCAAGACAGGCACCTACACCACATGCCATTCGCTCTTCCATAGAGATCCATGCTCTGATATGATGCTCTGATGCATACTGTTTTACCGCCCGCAGCATAGGCTTAGGTCCACAGGCATAGATGACTTCTGCTTCCAGTGCATGTTCACGGATTGCATCCATTACATTCCCCTTCGTACCTGTACTTCCATCTTCTGTTGCAATATATAGTGAGCCATACTGCTGCAGCTCTTGATCTAAGAATAACTCATCCCGGTAGCCGACAATGATCTGTCTCTCACACTGCAGCTGTTTTGCCAGCTCCAGCATAGGCGGTACACCGATTCCTCCACCGATCAGAAATGCTTTTTTATCTTCCAGCAAAAATCCGTTGCCCAACGGTCCCAGTATCGTGATCTCATCTCCGGCTTGATATCCGGAAAACTCTCTGGTACCGGCTCCGGCGATTCGATATACAATCCTCAGTCTGTCTTTCTCGATCTCACAGATACTGATCGGACGTGGCAGCAGCCGGCCGGCATCATTTGTGTAGACTGATATAAACTGCCCGGGTCTTGCCATTCCTGCAATGGATGTTTCAATCCACATGCTGTAGATATCTGTAGCGATTTTCTCCTGACTGATGACTTTTGCTGTTTCTCTTTTTTGTTCAGACATATCCTGTCTCTCCTTTGTTTTGATACTCATATCTTGTTCCTCATCATAAATCACGATAAACACATTGTCCGTTACATATCGTATATTTCACTTTTCCATACAGCTTCATACCCTTAAAGGGCGAGTTCTCCGACTTGGATGCAAATTCACCGACAGTCCACACCTCATTCTCATCAATCAATACAAGATCCGCCGCTGCACCCTCTCTGATACTGCCTGCCTCTAGATGGTACAGTCGGGCGGGACCTGCCGTCATTTTCTCAAGAAGCTCCGACAGTGTTAGATATCCCGGTCTCACCAGATTCGTGATCCCGAGTGCCAGTGCTGTTTCCAAACCTATGATACCACTTGGTGCTTCTGTCAGTGGTTTATTTTTCTCTTCTGTGCTGTGGGGTGCATGATCTGTCGCAATCAGATCGATCGTACCATCCTGCAGTCCTGCAATGATAGCCTGCCTGTCCTCCTCCGTCCTGAGCGGAGGATTCATCTTGGCCAGCGTTCCAAACTGCAGCACAGCATCCTCTGTCAGAGAGAAATGGTGTGGTGTCGCTTCAGCATGGATATTCTGACTCCTTGCTTTTGCAAGGCGGACTGCCTCTACTGCTTCTCTGGTACTGATATGCTGTATATTCAGTATTGCTCCTGTCTCACATGCCAGCTCCAGATCTCTTTTCACCAGAGAACTCTCTGCCTCTGACGGAGAACCTCCGATACCCAGTGCCTGTGATATTCGTCCTCGATGGATGCCGTTATTCGTAATGAGTGAGGGATCTTCCTCATGCAGGCTTATGGGAAGCTGCAGACGGCCGGCTTCCTGCATTGCTGTTTTTAACAGTGCTTCATCCATGATTGGAATCCCATCATCTGTAAAACCGGCTGCCCCTGCTGCCGCTAACTGCTGCATATCTGTCAGTTCTTTACCGCCAAGTCCCTTTGTGACTGCTGCTGCGGCCAGTACATGAATACCTGTTGTATTTCCCTGTTGCAGTACATACTGCAATGTCTCCGGTGTATCAATCGCGGGTCTGGTGTTTGCCATACAGACAACAGTTGTATAACCGCCCCTTTTTGCTGCCTTGGCTCCTGTCATGATATCTTCCTTATAAGTAAATCCGGGATCTCTGAAATGTACATGCACATCAATCAAGCCCGGTGCAATCACCAGGCCTGTCGCATCTATCTTTTCCTCATCGGAAGCAGCATCAACTGCCTTCCCGATGGATATCATCCTTGTTCCCTGTATCTGTATATCCATGACCTGATCCATACCTCTTACAGGATCGATCACACGACCGTTTTGAATGATCATCTGCAGTACCTCCCAGCTTTCCTTTGATTGTATCACAGCCCTTTAGTCAAATACAACTCGCATATCAATATATTCTGTCTTGATTACGATAAATGGATAAGATACTGCCTTTTGAACCTCAGCTCCTTTTTCAGGACCGATCAAGGAAGTATCCGCATAGAGAGCATTACTGGTCAGATATGCCTCATTAACCCTGATACTGTAGCCTCCTGTTGCCTGTTCTCCATATCCGACCACAATATACAGAAACTCTCCGTCACTGTATGTAAGCTTAAACTCCTTTTCTTTTCTTTCATCGATGATTTTCAGTAGTTCCTCCGGCACCTCTTCACTGCCAAGCACGGTATATTCCAGATCTCTCAGCTTCTTTGTACTGGTCTGTTCTTTACGGCATGCTGTACAGGAGCACAGTAGTCCACATATACACAACAGCATGATGCAACATAGAATTTTCTTCATTTCTTTTCCCTGTTTTGTTTCTTGGTAAAATATATGCCGGATTTGATATCCTCATACGGGATTCTTTCAGATTTGCGGTTGTCGAAATGTCTGTAACGAAGTATAATAGGCGTAGAAAGTGATTAATGAGAGAAGGATTGACGTGATATCATGATACGATTTATAGTTGCCGCAACTTTTGTTGTACTGTTTCTGATTGTGAGCATCCCTTTATTTTTTATTGAGTGGATCATTGGCAAATTTAACATGCCGTTGAAGGATCGAAGTTCTCTGGCTATCGTGAACTGGGCATTCCGGATTGTAATCTTCTTATCCGGTGTTCGCCTGAAGGTAATCGGAGAAGAAAATGTCCCCAAAGACATTCCTGTTCTCTATGTTGCCAATCACCGCAGTTATTTTGATATTCTGCTGACCTATACCAGAGTTCCCAGACCGACAGGTTATATCGCAAAGAAAGAAATGCTGAAAGTTCCGCTTTTATCCATCTGGATGAAATATCTACACTGTCTGTTTCTGGATCGCGATAACATCAAAGAAGGCCTCAAGACCATCCTGGAAGCGATAGAACTGGTCAAAAATGGAATTTCTATCTGTATCTTCCCAGAGGGCACCCGTAATAAGGTTGATGAAATGATGCCTTTCAAAGAGGGAAGTCTGAAAATCGCAGAGAAATCCGGCTGTCCGATTGTCCCGATTGCCATCACGAACTCCGCTGAGATATTCGAGAACCATCTCTACAAAATCAGACCTGCCAATGTCACACTGGAATACGGCAAACCTTTCTACATCAAGGATCTGAATCCGGAAGACCGGAAATTTTCCGGTGCCTATACACAGCGAGTGATACAGGAAATGTTAGATAATCAAAAGAACCCCGAATAATCAGGGTTCTTTCTTTTTATAACTGCTTGATTGCTTTTACGATTTGATCAAATCCCATTCCATGAGAAGCCTTGATCAGAATCGTATCTTGATCCTTTAGTATTGCAGTCAGTTCCTTCAATGCTGCATCTCTGCCCGGAAAGTAATATTTCTCACAAATCCGGTCTGCATGAGATCTGCAGTAATCATCTACAGCCTGATTCATATGTTTTGCATTTTCACCTATCAGAATCAGGACTTCTATATCGGATTGTGCTGCATAAGCTCCTGTTTCATAATGAAGTCTGTCAGAATTCTCTCCCAGCTCAAACATATCTCCTAAAATCGCCACACGTCTTGTATCCGCGTAGGAAAGCAGATCAATTGCAGCACGCATGGACATTGGATTCGCATTGTAACAATCATCAATCATCAGTCCTCTGTCTGTCTTGATCAGATTGCTTCTGCCGCTGATCGTCTTCGCTTCATAGATTCCCTTTTTGATTTGTTCTGCAGATAATCCGAGAACTGTCCCGACAGCCGTTGCTGCCAGTGCATTGATTACCATATGCCCTCCCGGAATCTGTATATGTGCATCCATCGACTCCTGACCCTGATGGATGATGCAGGTCGTCCCTTCTAGTCCGCGGCTGACAATGTCGGTGGCATAGATATCGTTTTTATGATCCAGTCCAAAAAATAATGGATGAATTCCGTTCTTTTCCCGAATCGTTGATAAGAGATCGTCATCTCCATTCAGACAGATGGCTCCGTCCTCCTTCAGAAAATCAAAAATCTCTGACTTTGCCTTGAGAATGCCCTCTCTGGATTTCAGGTTCTCCAGATGACACTGACCGATATTTGTGATCACGCAGATATCCGGTTTTGCAATTGCACTCAGTCTGTGCATCTCACCAAAGTCACTGATGCCCATCTCTACCACTGCAATCTCATGTTCCTCACGGATATTCAGAATGGTTAATGGCAGTCCGACTTCATTATTAAAATTACCTGCCGTTTTCAGCACACGGTACTTCTGCTCCAAAACCGACGCTATCATTTCCTTCGTACTGGTCTTACCGACACTGCCTGTAATCCCTACTACCCTGACAGCAAGCGTACTGCGATAATATGCTGCGATATCCTTCAGTGCCTGAAAGCTGTTCTGAACAAGTATATATGCACCCTTCGGATTTGTCAGCTCCTGCTCTGACACAACACATAACGCACCCTTATCATAGACATCATCTATAAAATCATGTCCGTCCACACGTTCTCCACGCGTGGCAATAAAGAGTGAATCCTGTATCACCTGCCTGCTGTCGAGCGTCACTGACGCAACCAGGGTATTTTCCTTTTCCTGATCTACAAATAACCGGCCTTGACAGGCTTCTGCCAGTTTCATAAGAGACATCTTTTTCATAGCAACTCATTTCCCATCTGTTATTTCTGATATTTATTGAGTGATATCAGGACGATCCACTCACACAGCTCATCAAAAGATACTCCGACTGCTGCAGCCTCCTGTGGCAGTAAAC
>CAYRJT010000106.1:4204-8108 GCA_964424675.1 uncultured Lachnospiraceae bacterium | reverse complement strand
CCGCCAGACGGATTTCATCCTCTACGATCAGAATGTGCATATGCATCGTCCTTTCTTTATTATATTTTAGTATACCATATTGATATAAACTGAGCATAGCAAACCATTCTGAAAATAATCTGAAATACCATTTTCAGACTATTTTCAGAATGTATGTCTATGATAGGGACAAATGAAGCAGCTGAAATCTCATCAGGCAACCGGCAGTAATGAACTGCTAAGAATGAAAAGGAGGATGCACATGGCAACCGCACAGACCGTGTTTAAACGATATGAAAAGAAGTACCTGCTCAGTCAGACACAATACGAAAAAATGCTCACATTTTTGAATGGTTATATGAAGCAGGATGAATATGGATTACATACCATCCGCAATATCTACTATGATACAGATGAGTATGATCTGATCAGAACTTCCCTCGGCAAACCGCTCTATAAGGAAAAGTTTCGTGTCAGAAGCTACAGTCAGGTCAGCGAAATGGATACTGTTTTTCTGGAACTGAAGAAAAAATATGACGGTGTCGTATACAAGAGACGTGAAGCCCTGACACTGGCGGAGGCAGATGCCTACCTGAAATATGGATACCAGCCTCTCAAAAACGGACAGATCATGCATGAGATTGACTGGTTTCTGAATATCAATGACATCATGCCAAAGGTCTTTATTGCATATGACAGAATTGCTTTATTCTCGGAAGAGGATCCCAACCTGCGAGTGACCTTTGACCACAATATCCGTTTTCGCGATTACGATTTGAATCTTTCAAGTCCTGCCTACGGGAAAAAGCTTCTGGAGCACGACAGATATCTGATGGAGCTGAAGATTGGAAATGCAATGCCTCTGTGGCTCTCTCAGTATCTTGCCAGAGAAAATATTTTTCAGACGTCCTATTCCAAGTACGGTACCTGTTACACAAACTACCTGTTCTATAAGAAGCTTGCCGTAATCAACCGCCCTGACTATGATTATTCACTGCAAAAAGGAGGCATTTACTGTGCTTAATTCTATTTTAGAGCTTTCAGATACAACCAGTACATTCACTACACAGACAGTCATTATTTGTACCATCGCGTCTCTCTTCCTAGGTGTATTGGCTGCCTGTATCTATATGTATCATAATACTTATACAAAGAGTTTTGTCATGACTCTGGCATTACTCCCCGCGATGGTACAAATCGTTATTATGCTTGTAAATGGTAATCTCGGTACAGGCATTGCCGTCCTTGGTGCATTTTCTCTCGTACGCTTTCGTTCTGTACCCGGCTCGGCAAGAGAAATCGGTGCGATTTTCTTTGCAATGGCAATCGGTCTTTCTACCGGTATGGGCTATATCGGATATGCAGTCCTGTTTCTAGTTGTCATCGGTCTTGCTACCATACTCATATCCATTAGCAAATTCGGGGAGATCACATCCGAAGAAAAAGATCTGAAGATCACAATCCCTGAAAATCTGGACTACACCGGGATATTTGACGATCTCTTTGCAGAGTACACCAAGTCAAACAGGCTGCTACAGGTCAAGACTTCCAATATGGGAAGCCTTTATGAACTGCATTACCGCATTGCATTAATCGATCCGGCTAGAGAAAAGAAATTGATTGACGAACTCAGATGCCGAAATGGTAACCTGAATATCTGCTGCGGACGTATCCCTGTCCGTACAGACGAACTGTAATCAATATACAAATCAAGCTGTCTGCCCATGAAGCAGATGCAGAAATCAAGGACGAGGAATCAAAAATCAAAATTGTATGTAAATGTAGAATGAAATGGAGGAATCCACATGAATCGAAGAAAGCTGACTGCCCTTCTATGTGCAGTCACCATGACAGCCTCGCTGTTGTCCGGCTGTGCAGATGCTCAGAAAAATACAGTCCAAACCACCGACAAAACGACAGAAATCGAAGAAGAAAGTACCATTACCAATCAAACAGCTGCTGCCTCTGCTGCGCTCAGCCTGTCAGAAGCAGCCCTCACAGATACCTGGGATGACGCTTCTGCAACAAAAATCTCATTAAATGATACCTCTGTTGAGATATCCGGAGACGGTGCGAAGGCAGACGGCAGTATTGTAACGATCTCCTCCGCAGGAACCTATGTCCTGTCAGGCACACTATCTGACGGCCAGATTCTCATAGATGCCGGAGATGATGATATCGTACAGCTGGTTATGAACGGTACGGATTTGTCCTGTCTGGACAGCGCACCCATTTATGGTGTCAATGCGGATGAAATCGTGCTGACACTCGCGGAGGGTACAGAGAATATCATTTCCGACGGAACGACATATTCCTATGAAACAGATGAAGAGGAACCAGATGCGGCTGTTTTCAGCCACGATGATCTGGACATCAATGGTTCAGGCTCCCTGACTGTCAACGGTAATTACCTGAAGGGTATCCGCTCCAAGGATGATCTGACGATTGTAGACGGCACATTGAATGTCACAGCTGTTGATGATGCCATCTCAGGCAAGGACGGACTCTATATTGCGGGCGGTACATTTGTAGTCAATGCAGGTGAGGATGCTCTAAAATCCAGTAATGACAGCGACACAGACAAGGGTGACGTCCACATCACGGCAGGTATCTTTTCCATCAATGCCGGCGATGACGCTGTACATGCAGAAAAAAATCTGATCATTGACGGTGGCACAATCAATATCGAAAGCTCTACAGAGGCTCTTGAAGGAATGACCGTTACGATTAATGGCGGAGATATCAATCTCGTATCTAGTGATGATGGAATCAATGCTGCAGGGACAGGACTTGCAGATGATACTGCTGCGGCTGGTATGACTGCAAATGATACCGGGACAAAAGACAGTGCCGCTGCCTCCACCAAGGAGCAGGTGTCAGCTGATGAAAGTAATGAAAAAGGAAACAGAATGCCTTCTGATGAGGAAAATATGACTCCTCCGAGTGGCGAAATGATGACCCCTTCTGATGGGGAGACGATGACTCCCACAGATGGTAAGACAAAGGAAGACTTCAGTGATGTCAAAGGTGGCTTTGGCGGTGGCAAGGGCGGTTTCATGGATGAAGCAACCGATTATAATTACATCCGCATCACGGGCGGAACGATCACAGTGGATACAGGCGGCGACGGAATCGACTCCAACGGAAATCTCTATGTCAGCGGCGGTAATATCACAATTTATGGTCCGACCAACGATGGAAACAGTTCTCTTGACTATGCCGGCACATTTGAAATCACAGGCGGTACCTTCCTCGCAGCGGGCAGCTCCGGTATGGCACAAAATGCAAGTGACAGTTCCTCTCAGCCCGCTCTGCTTGTATACCTTACTTCTGCGCAGGAAGCAGGCACCATTTTTACACTCTGCGATGAAAGCGGTAATACCATAACCAGTATTACTCCGATTAAGTCCTTTCAATGTGTTCTGTTCAGTACACCTGACATGGCTCAGGGCAAAACTTATACAGTCAAATCAAACGATACAGAATTATGTACCGTAACCCTTGAGAAAATCATAACTTCCATCTCTGAAGACGGATCCGAGGTACAAGGAGGTATGGGCGGTAGGAACCCCGGCAATATGGGAGGCGAACGTCCTGAAAATGCTGACAACGCACGCCCTGAAGCTGGTGCTGTCCCTGACGGTACAGCAGGTGAAAAGCCATCAGGCACTGACATGGAGCCTCCGGCAGACGGCACGGCACCGGAAGGTGCCCCTGCAGGTGGTCCCGGCGATCCCGGTGGTCAAGACGGCTCTGGTGGTCCCGGCGGTCAGGGTGGCCCCGGTGGTAGCACCACACAATAAACAGACTTCACACGCCCCTTTTTATAGATGGTCAGTAGACCAGCCCAAAGCAGAATTTCTGCATATAAAAAAGTGAAGTGCGCCGCGGATATCAGCTTCCGATTACCCTGATACCCGCCGGT
>CAYRJT010000106.1:0-4104 GCA_964424675.1 uncultured Lachnospiraceae bacterium | reverse complement strand
ACCTGCTTCTTACCTGCTTTTCACCTGCTTCTTACATTTCCATCTCCGGCTTGTTACGGATTTTGGACAAGAAGCTTGCTAAATGAATACCTTCAATTCCAAAACAGCATATTCAAAATGTCATGCTATCCTACATTGGACAATAGAACTCCTCATCCTAAGCACATATTCCAAGAAAATAAGATTACTTCATTTCTTTGGAATCTGAGTCAACACTATCCAGATCTCCTTGTCCAAGATTCCTTGTATCGGAGCTAGGGCATTGCATCGCCAAATTGCGGTACTCTCGTTGTTTCAATTTCAGGTGTTCTTGTCGTATCCATTATGATGGTCGAACTTGGGATCTGTGGCTCAGGATTGTTTCCCAGTTTGTATCTGCATATTGCCTGCACAGTGCCTCTTGCTGTTCCGGAGTCAAAGTCTGTGTGTGATCGGTGACTCCTGCCGGCGCTGCACCAACGACCTGATATTGCTTCGCCATATCGTTCATAATCTTTGTATTTTTATCAAGCACAATCAGTGTACTAATGTCAACTGTAACACCATTTTCAGTATCAATTGAATTTGCTCCCGTTAATACCAATGACTCAATATTTACATTGTTTGTCAGTACAATATCAGCTGTGTCCATCAACGTCAGTTGTTTTATTGTCGGTCAACAAATTGGACATCTATATCTATATTTCATGACTATCATTCCAAATGTAAGAAATATAATCCGTCTGACTGCCATTTTGGACAATTCTTTCTCTCTAACAAGCTTCCCATTCCAAAATTTGATATGGATCAAGCTTTCTTTGGAATTTTATATGCATTCAAGTAGGATCATTGTCCAATTTCAATCCAAATAGCTTGTCATTACAGTAGTTTTGGAATGTATACAAGCAATTCTCTAATCAATTGTCCAAAAAAGCAAGAAAATGCAGCTTCCACCCTTGCAGACTGCTCTTTGGCTCTTTGGCTCTTTGGCTCTTTGGCTCTTTGGCTCTTTGGTTCTTTGGTTCTTTAGTCTTTTAGTCTTTTAGTCTTTTAGTCCTTTAGCTCTTTAGCTCTTTACCATAATCCAACAATGCCAACATCTGCCTCAACAGGGAATACAGCAAAAATTGCAGAACAGATTCAGACAGCACATCTCCAGACACCAGCTGCCAACAGAGCGGCTGCGGCCATAATCCTCTCCTCTGCCCCGGTACCAGGAACCACCCTGCTGCAGTTTATTTAATAACATGCGGTATTCCATATTGTCGGGCTCTAATCCAGCAGCTCGCTCTGCATATTCCAGCGCAATCGCATTGTTTCCCAGACCAGAGTTTGCCACAGCGCTATAATAATACCATCTCGCTGTCCTGCTATATTCCTCGATCCGGTTCAGTACATTGAGTGCCGACTGGTGCTCTCCTGCATTGATATAATTACGGGCTGCCTGCATATCAGTGGTTTCCTCCTGCTGTCCTGCCGCGCGCTGCCATGTACCAAAGAAATCGTCAAACGCAGAGCCTCTTCGATAGTCCTGTCCGTAACCAGCAGCACCATACCCGAACGGATTGCCGTTTCCGGACGTTCCATATCCCTGGCCGGACGTTCCATATCCCTGGCCGTACCCGCCCATAGGACCATAGGTTCCTCGTTCACGCATTTCTGTAATGTTCCTGTATGCCTCCTGCACTTCCTTAAATTTCTGTTCAGCAAGAACCGGATTGTCAAGATTGGCATCCGGATGATATTTTTTGCTCAATGCTCGATATGCTTTTTTGATTTCCTCATCTGTGGCATTGCTTGCAACACCAAGTACCCTGTATGGATCTGTCGTCATTCCTTTTTCTCACGCCTTCGCTTCATCTGCTCAAATTTATTCCATGACCCTGCATACAGGATATTCCGTAAAATATCTGCATCCTGTATAATCGGCAGCTTTTCAAATGCCTTTGCTGCCTCTGCCATCATCATATTCAGGATATCCTCTACACGCCGGTTGAATTCTTCTCCTGATTCATTGCGGTAATACTGCTTCCAGGGATTGTAGGAGCCGCTTTTACAGTCTGCAATCACATCCTCATAGGCATCCATCAGATAGATGAATTTACCAAGAAAGAAGCCGATACGCCGCAGATCCTTTTCCCAGACATCTTCCTTCCAGAGCATGATTTCTGCCATCATCGTCCCTGTCAGTCCTGCCGCACGATCCAGACTGAAGTCTCCCTCTGTCTCACACGTCGTCAGCTCTCTGACATAATTCTCAACCGCACTGACCTGTCTTGGATACTGACTCTTCAGATCTCCATAATGCTGCTCCAAAAGCTTCGCCAGCGCTTTGCTTTTTGCATTTCTATCATCCTTCCAGTCATCAATCAGATTGTAGTATGATAGCAATACTCCCATATCTGCCGCATAGTCTGTGATCTCATTCAGATACATGTCATGTATCTTGGTCGGATGCATGATACATGCATGACGTTCCTGTCTGTAATCCGGCTCATATAATGCATTTAGCAAAATCGTCAGAAATGTCATATCATAATTAAGCGTTACCTGACCCGCTTTACCATACCGTTCCCTGAGTGCACGGCACAGTCCGCAGTAAAATGCCTGGTAACGTTTCACATCTTCCGGTTTCATTTCTTTTTTATTTGTTACAATATATCCGAACACCTGTGATCTCCTTCATCATGCTCCTTGTTGGCAAGACCTCTGTCATCATGTCCTTCTTTCAAACTCTGCTCTGCACTTCGGGCAGGTAATCCGAATTTGTCCCTTACCGCGCGGCACACGAATATCCTGATGACAGGTCGGACAACGGAAGAATTTATGTGTTTTCATTTGTGTAACGTGTGTTTTTTTATTATTGACAAATCGCCTGATTCCTGCAGTCATCTGCATATATACTGTGTTTTCTCTGTATCTCTTCTGGATATTCCGCGACAGCATCCTGAAATATGCGTATCCCAGCACGATGAGCCCCAGCAGATCAATATAGGGATATCTGATAAAGGTTGCAATCAAAATCAAAGCGAACGACACCCCTAAGAGGAATTTATTAAAAGAATCCACTCCATATCTTCCAATCATAAATCTTTGTAGTTTTTCACGCATATTCATGCCCCTTTTGATTGAATATCATTTGCGTTCTCCGACTTCATTTAACAGGAACCGCAACTGTATACATTTCATCTTAACAAGACTCACATGAAATACAATAGAATGGCTCTAAACTTTTATTAATAATTTATAAACAAAAACAGGAAAACAGCTTCTCCATCTGCCTTCCTGTCATACCATTATATTCTGTATCAAACTTTAAAATCAAACATCAGTACAATATGTATCCCTCGACCTCTTCCAAAAACTCCAGTCGTTGTCCGGCAGAAAGATACTGTAGCCGGTTGCCCAGCTTCTCCTTCATTTTATCAAAAGCTTTTTTCCCTGTACAATGACATGTATAGAATGCGGTCTTATTCCATTCTTCCAGGATCTCTGTTGTCTCATCGATCAATTGATCACTTTCATAGGTATCAGTTGGTTCATAGTACATATGAAATCCACCTATCACTAACATCGGTTTCTCCTGACACACCTCTACTGCACGGTCCAGAATATTGGCAATCCCGTTATGCGCACAGCCGGTCAGCAGTGCCCACTCCTTGCCGTTAGTTAATAACATGTGTTGTTCATGTACAAATTCATCTGTCATCAGCTTTCCGCCCCTGCGGACGCACATGACCTCATTAGACTTTGGATAGCCGCGCCGCTTGCTGACCCCTGCAAATAATGTTATTTCACCATCCACCTTTGTAAAGTGATCCGTCAGTACAAATCTTTCATCATTTTCATCAATCAGACCTGCATCGATCCCGATCGGACAGGGAATCCCCTCAACCTTGATAAAATGAGGATCCATTACGTTTCTGTTCAAATAGATTTTCGCTGTATCATTCGCATTTAAGAAAGCACGTAGCCCACCTACATGATCACTGTGACCATGAGACAGGACTACCATATCTATTTCTGAGATATCAATGTCAAGAGCCGCTGCGTTCCGCAGAAAGGTATCATTCGGGCCAAGATCCATTAAAATCTTGTGATCACGCGTCTCTATATAGAAACACA
>CAYRJT010000105.1:0-8117 GCA_964424675.1 uncultured Lachnospiraceae bacterium | reverse complement strand
TCAGGTAGCTGTGCCACAGATTGCCCTCATATCCATGACTGCCGGCAAGCTCAATCAGACGGTGGATCACGTCAAAAAGCAGATTTCTCCTGTCCTCCGTATTATAATCATCATCCTGATAGTTCGTCATCAGCCATGACATGTCATTCAGGATATCTCCATGTTTAAAGTGTTTGTACAGTATCAGTTCTTTTTCTCTCATCCTATTCACTCTGCTTGCCCTTCATCAATTCTGTCTGTAATGCCCTGCTGTCTGCCATGATCTGCGTAAACAGATGCTCAACAGCATCCTGGTATCGTTCATCTGTCACCAGGGCACGGACGGACTGTATTTTCTGTCTCTCACGCTCTGCATCCAGAACCGGCTTGCCATGCAGGATTTTGTACTCTGCCACCTGTTCACAGATGTTCAGTCTTTGTTCTGTCAGCGCTATAAGCTGTGCATCTATTGCGTCCAATTTCTTTCTTAATTCTTCCAGATCCATAACATCCTTCATTCTTTCTTCTGCAAGATATTTTTCCTGCTGTTTTATTTCCATATTTCCTCTTGTCGGATAAAAATATCATAACCCAATTCTGTACAGATGACAAGACGAAGATGCCTGCTGTGATTGCTTTTTTACATAAAAAACATTATAATGTAGTCAAAGAAAAATCCATGTAAAGTCTCATTGGGGGTATGTATGATGAAAGTAAAAAATATAATCATTTTAGCGGCTGTTGTCATACTTCTGATCGGTGGTTTGTTTTTCTCCAACTATCTCAAACGCATCATTCCAAATGCTCCCGGCACAGTCGGCAACACAGCCGGCAATCTGATCAATGATGGATTATTTTGTGAAAATGACGGTGTCGTTTACTTTGCCAACCCCTATGACAACTGGCAGCTGTATTCCATGACACCGGGCTGTACTGATATCAAGGAGGTATGGGATGTACCTGTAAAATACATCAATGCTGGAGGTAAATACCTGTATTATTATCAGGATGCAGATTCTGCAAATAAGGGATTCGGATATCTTGGAAATATGTTTGGTGTCTACCGCATACAAAAGAATGGAAAGAATAATAAATCTCTGGATAAAACTCCATCCGGCATTCTGAAGCTGATAGACAATACGATTTATTATCAGCACTATGACAATACAGAAGGTATGGCTCTCTACCAGATCAATACCGACGGAAGCAATAAAAAAATGGCCATTGAGGCCATTGTCAGTCCTGCCTGCTCCTCCGGCAGCACGATTTACTATGCAAATGAAGAAGAACGTTTCATTCTTTCCGCTTACGATACAAATCTGCACACCATAGAAACGATTTATGAAGGAAAGCTCTATCAACCGATTCTTCAGGATCAATACATGTATTATATCAATGTTGCTGATCACTATACACTCTATCGATATGATATGAGTCAGGGCTCCATTGAAAAGCTGACTGCCGACCGTATTGATGCCTATAACATCGGTTATGATTATATTTATTATCAGAAAAATGATGCCGCCGAGCCGGCACTCATGAGAATGCGGCCCGACGGCTCTGAACCAGAATTCATAGCTTCAGGTAACTACTGTGATATCAACATCACATCAACATATACCTATTTCATAGCCTTTGGCGAAGATATTCCAATGTACAAAACCCCTACCTCCGGTGAAATCAATGTGACAGAATTTACAGAGGCGGCAGCGGCTGTTGTAATCAAAGACTAGCAGCCTGCGTTTTATGATTGTCTGCTTTCCAGCTTCTCCAGAAGCTGTGCAACTGTTTGATTCAGCACAGGATGTCTTACATTTGGAGCAATCTGAGCCAGCGGTTTCAGTACAAATCCACGATTATGCATATCTGCATGAGGAACCGTCAGTTCTACCGAGTCTATAATCATGTCATCATAGAAAATGATATCCAGATCCAATGTGCGCGGTCCCCATTTGGTGACGCGCTCTCTTTTTGCCTCCTGTTCAATTTCCTGAAGTAATGATAATAATTCTTCTGGTAATAATAACGTATGTAATTCTATTATTCCATTCAAAAAACTTTCTTGTTCCTTATATCCATATGGCTCCGTCTCAATAAACCTTGATATTCTCTCAACAGAACAGTCTTCACGCTCTTCCAGTGTCTGAATCGCATTCTGCAGATACTCCTCACGTTCTCCCATATTGGAACCAAGCGCCACATAAGCTGTATGCCAGCTTCGCTCGATGACAACCGATACTGACTCCAGAGGCAGTCCAATTGGTGCCCATGGCTTCTTTACTTCTATCCTCACACGCTCCAGCTTTCTGAACTTTAATAACAGCTCCTTTGCCAGCTGTTCAGCAACCGTCTCTATCAGCTTGTAGCATCGTTCCTTCATGAACTCATTGATAAAGTGACACACCTCACCATAATGCAGGGACTCGGAAAGGATGTCATCACAGCCTGCTGTACGTGTTGAAAAATATAAATCTGCTGACACGAGGAATTTCTGTCCCAGCTTGTTTTCTTCCTCGTATACACCATGCTTGCCAAATATCTCAAGGTTACATATTCTGATACAATCCATATGGCTGCTCCCTCCTGTCCATGATGGCTCTCGTCATATCTATGACGCGCTTATTTTCTGCAATGTCATGTACACGAACAAAATGATAATCATTTTGTACTGCAAATACAGTTGTGGTATAAGTACCCTCTTTGCGCTGATCTATCGGCAGGGGCGGCACACTGACAGAGGCAATGACGGATTTTCTGGAGGTACCAAGTAATAGTGGCAGCTCCAGGACATGCAGCCAGTCCATATGTGCAAGCAGCTGTAGATTCTGCTCCGCTGACTTTGCAAAACCAATGCCGGGATCCAAAATGATCTTGTTCCGCGCAATGTCTGCATCCGTAGCTATGATGACTGATTCTGCAAGATCCTTGATCACATCTGCCGGAAAGGCATGGTAAGAAGCCTCTTCACGATTATGGGAAATGCAGCATGCCACCTGATTCTGCGCAATGCATCGTGCCATCTTTGCATCATAGCGAAGTCCCCATATATCATTCACCAGATCTGCTCCTGCATGAATAGCCGCCTGTGCGACCTCTGATTGATAGGTATCGATGGATACCGGAATATCAAAGTTTGCTTTCACCTTTTCAATAACAGGTGATACTCTGTTGATTTCTTCCTCAACACTGATTTTCGTATAGCCCGGACGTGTAGACTCACCACCGACATCCAGGATATCCGCCCCCTCCTGTATCATCTGCTCAGCCCTGCGAAGTGCCGCTTCTGGTTCGACATAGCGGCCTCCATCAGAAAATGAATCCGGCGTTACATTCAGAATCCCCATTATATATGTGTGATTTTTTAATTCAAACTCCCTTGATCCGATTTTCATCATCTACTCCAATCTGATAGCTCTGTCAGCCTGACAGCCATTTTTCTATGTTAATACTGGACCTGCATATTCTTTTTGCTGATATCCCAATCACATGCCGGCTCTGCTTCGCAGGCATAGCACGCACGGGACAGCTTGTCTGCTCGATACAGAAGCCTGGATAAGGTGCACTCTTCCCTGATGCTCGCATCTCTGTGTGAACGGATTGCCTCGATCAGCCGCTTGGTCTCTTCCTGACTGAACCCACATGCGTTCAGGATATCACCTGCTATTGATATACCAGCCTGATCATGAGCGATTCCTGTCCTGTATTCCATGCCTCTTCCGATATCATGCAGCAATGCGGCGGCATAAATCAGTTCCTGTGACAGCGCTGCCTGTTCTTCATAGTTTAATATCATCATGATACGGGCCACATCCAGACAATGCTCTATACCATGTCCGCAAAACCTTCTCGCTGCCTCAAGCGTCTTTATCTCTGCCATGCGCTCAATATAACGTTTGTTATTCATAATTCGGTCAATCCGGTTCATAGGACAGGACTTCCGTTCGATGAACCGGTTCCATCTTCTCGATAAGAATCTGGTATTCCTGTATGCATATGACTGCCAAGCAGATGAAAGAATGTATTCTGCAATGCAATGTCATGTTCAAATGCTCCCTTGGTCACCACTGTCACCGTCGTAGTGCCGGGCTTCTTGATTCCACGCATGGTCATACACATATGCTCTGCCTCTGCCATGACCATCACCCCCTTGGGTGCCAGATACTCCATCAGTGCATCTGCAATCTGTGCTGTCATCTGTTCCTGAATCTGCAGACGTCTGGCATAGATGTCAACAGTTCTTGCAAGCTTGCTGATGCCGACCACCCTGCCATCAGGTATATAGGCTACATGTACCTTTCCATAAAATGGCATCAGATGATGCTCACAGGTGGAATAAAACGTAATATCCTTTTCCAGCACCATTTCATTCTTCTCTGCCGTAAAGGTTTTCTGAAGATGCTCTCTGGGTGATTCATCCATGCCGCCATAGATTTCCTCATACATACGTGCGATCCTGTCAGGGGTCTCTTTTAGTCCCTCCCGCTCAGGATCCTCACCGATCCCCTCAAGCAGCAGTCTGACTGCCTGCTCAATCTTCTCTTTGTCTACCATGTGAATCACTCCTTATCCGCTCTCTATGCTGCATCATATGATAAATCTCTCCCAGATAAGAAAGAGAACCAAATGCGATGATAACAGGCTCTTGTCCTCCTGACGGCATCTGCGCCAGTAAAAGAGCCAGTTCTACTGCCTCCTCAATGCTGTCGGCCGCCGTTACCTGCGTATGAAATCTGCGGGCAGTCTCTGCCAGATCAAGCGCCGGCAATGCCCTCCTGTTATGAGGAGTCGACACGGTGATGATGTCTGATGCATAAGGAGCTGTCAGTTCACAGATCTTTTCGTATTCCTTATCCTTCAATACACCCATTATATAGATAATCCGCCGATTTGTAAAATACAATTCCACAGACTCTGCCAGCCTGCGTGCTGCATCCTCATTATGCGCTCCATCCAGGATAAACAGCGGCTTTTTACACACAATATCAAACCTGCCCGGCCATACCGTATCTTCCAGTCCTCTTCTCAGCTGCCGGTCACTGATTTTATAACCCATGTTACATAACTGTTCAATGACATTGATTGCAAGAATGGCATTATCTATCTGGTATGTTCCCTGCAGAGAGATCTTCATCTTCTTGCAGTTTTTATAAGAAAACACCTGTTTTTGAAACGTATGTCTGATATCATATGCTTCTGCAGGATCGACCATCGTATATACAACATCCTGCTCACAGCATCTTTGGATGATCCTGTTTGTTACCTGTTTCCGTGCCTCATCTGAGTCCAGTGATGCCGGTGGATCTGCACTTCCGGCTCTGTGCGCATCAAGAAATACTGCTCTGCAGCCTTTCTTGATGATTCCTGCCTTCTGTCCGGCGATCTCTGACAGGGTGTGACCCAGATAGTCCGCATGATCCATCGTGATAGAGGTTAACACTGCTACATCCGGTGCCTGTATGATATTCGTTGCATCCAGTGCTCCGCCCATACCCGCTTCCAGTACCACAATATCACATTTCTGACCGGCAAAGAAAAGAAAAGCCAGTGCTGTTTCTATTTCAAATACAGTCGGGTGCGCCAGTCCATCAGCCTCCATCATGTCCGCTGCCTCAGAGACCTGTTCCATATACCTTGTATAATTTGCTTCACTGATGTTTCTGCCGTTGATTCTGGCAAATTCCCGATATTCATAAACAGGAGGTGAATTGTAGCTGCCGGTTTTGTAGCCTGCCTCCTTTAATACAGCAGATAGATAAGCCGACACGGACCCCTTGCCGTTCGTTCCTGCAATATGTATGTAACGAAGTGTATCCTGCGGATTGCCCAGACGATTCATCAGCTCCCGGATCGTCTCCAGTCCCGGTACGCTTCCGTACTGAAGCGTACTGTCTTTATATGCAATTGCTTCTCTGTAGGTCATGATCCAGATCTCCCTGCTTTTATATCTCAATCATTCTATCTCAATTGATCTGTATTTTCAACTTTAACAATTCTGTATAAAATAAGCGTCCTCGTTTCATAATAACATCATGATGAAGAAATTTATAATGTGCGGTACCCTCGGCTGGTGCCTGGAGATCCTGTTCACTTCAATTGAATCCTTTCGTAAACGTGAGATGAAGCTAAAGGGAAACACCTCTATCTGGATGTTCCCGATCTACGGAACCGGCATCCTGATTCTGCCCTTATATTGTCTGATGAAAAGACAGAGTCCTGTTTTTCGCGGCTTTATTTATTCCATTGCCATTTTTACAGTTGAGTTTCTGTCCGGAACCTTCTTAAAAAAGAGATCCATATGTCCCTGGGACTACAGCAAATCCAAGTGGAACATAGATGGAGTGATCCGTCTGGATTATGCCCCTGTCTGGTTCCTGACCGGCTTAATTTTTGAAAAATTTTTAATTAAAAAACGGTCAGAAGAAAAATAACGCTTCTCTGACCGGTTTCTTATCTTATCCTGCTTTTCATCAATCAGTCCAGATCTGCAGCATCAATATCTCCGCTGACACCGATATCCAGTGTATTGAGTGTACGACGTTTTCTGCGATCCTCTTCTGACTTCTCCAGAATAAAGTTCTTAATCTCTTTGGAATGGCGGATGTGTCGCAGAACGATCTCCTTATCCGTCGTATCTCCTGTGTAACAGATGATTGTACCAAGACCAAATAATTTCTCAATCAGACTGGTCTCAAGCTTGACATCCTGAACTTTATACATATAGCAGTCATTCTCTACTGTCTTCAGCAGACCTGTATCCACGGTCAGCATGGTATCCTCAATCGTATACTTCGTAAATGTCCACGGTAATCCTAAAAACAGCCATCTTTTTCTCTCTGCGTATCCCATATCCGTTCCTCCTTGGAAGTTGAATCCTTTGCTAAGTTTCAGTATAAAACATTTTCTTTCGTATTGCAAAACATTCTTGAATCGCGTATAATATGATACAAATGTCAAAGGTCAAAAAGCGTTCATGCTTGCATGATAAGCTTTATGAACTTATGACATGCCACAACATGAGGAAGTAGGTAATTTACGTAGTAAATTAGCGGATTCCGAATGTTGTGAGAATTGCGAGAGTTGCAAAGCAACGAAGCAATTTGTATCAAGCCAGCAGGAATTCAAAAAGGAGGGTTCTATTATGCAGACTCTTGACTGTATCCATGGAAGAAGAAGTATCCGTAAGTTCACGGAAGAACCGGTTTCCCACGAAGTACTTGAACAGATCGTAGAAGCAGCATCCTATTCTCCGTCATGGAAGAACACCCAGATTGTTCGTTATATTGCCATTGAAAGCAAGGAGCTGAAAGACAAGATTTCAAATGAATGCACCTCCTGCTTTGTCTATAACGGTAATACCATGAATGCAGCACCGATGCTGATTGCTGTCACTGTTTTAAAAAACAGATGCGGTTATGAGCGTGACGGCTCCTATACCACATCCCGTAAGGATACCTGGCAGATGTTTGATGCCGGTATTGCCAGCCAGACATTTTGCCTCGCAGCTCATGAATTCGGACTTGGAACCGTAATTATGGGTATCTTTGATGATTCCTTAGCGAAAGTGTTGGAAATTCCGGAGGATCGTGAACTGGTGAATATCATTTGTATTGGACATCCTGCAGAGACACCCGACGTTCCAAAAAGAAAAACAGTAGATGATTTACTCATATATCAATAACGGTATCAAACAAATCGAAGATAATTTATTTTATCTTCGATTTTGTATATATCATCATATTTTATTCTGAAGGGAGAAATATCATTCATGAGACATCTTATGAGTCCACTGGATATGACAGTGGAAGAACTGGACAAGCTAATGACATTAGCTGACGACATCCGGCTTCATCCGGATCAATACGCACATGTATGTGACGGAAGGATTCTTGCAACCTGCTTCTATGAACCAAGTACCAGAACGAGGCTGAGTTTTGAATCTGCTATGATGCATCTGGGAGGAAAGGTACTGGGCTTTGCATCTGCTGACTCCTCTTCTGCTGCTAAGGGAGAAAGCGTATCTGATACGATTCGTATGATTTCCTGCTATGCAGATATCTGTGCCATGCGTCATCCAAAGGAGGGTGCGCCGATGGTAGCTGCTTCTAAATCGCGTATTCCTGTCATCAATGCAGGTGACG
>CAYRJT010000104.1:0-8187 GCA_964424675.1 uncultured Lachnospiraceae bacterium | reverse complement strand
GCACACCAATACCCTCTCCCATCGGAATCATAGACATATCAACGCCCAGTGTAAAGAATCCCATTCCGATAATCAGCAATGCTGCCCCGAATAAAAACAGAGTCAACACGCCCGCCGATAATGGTGCAATCGTAATGCTCAAAATAAGAACAATGAATGTGATCGGGAGTACAGAGATAATTGAATCTTTTACCTTTTCATGAAGCAATTCATTATGTAACAAATAGAAACTCCTTTCCTGTAAACATTTTGTTAAGATTTGGTTCAGCTCTGTGCCATCACACCTACTAGTTTATGTGGCACATATGGTTCTTCCAAATATGCGATTTCTTCTTGTGTCAGCTTGAGAGCTGTTGCTCTGACTGCACCCTCAATGTGATGGGATTTTGTTGCACCGACCACCGGTGCCGTCACCTTCGTAAGCAGCCATGCAAGAGAAATCTCTGTCATGGTGACGCCTCTCTTCTCGGCAAGTTCTGCCACCCTGCCAATAATCAATTCATCCTGCGTGGCTGTTGCATCATACTTACCCTTTGCGTAGGCATCCTGTTCCAGACGCTTCGATGTCTCACCCGGGTGCTTGGACAGCCGACCGCCTGCCAATGCGCTGTAAGGCGTGAGTGCGATATTGTCTTCCTGACAGAACGAAACCATTTCACGTTCCTCCTCACGGAAGATCAGGTTATAGTGTCCCTGTATGGATATGAATTTTGCAAATCCTTCTTTTTCCGCAAGTGCGTTCGCCTTTGCAAGCTGCCATGCATAACAGTTGGAAATCCCGATGTATCTTGCCTTCCCTGCCTTGACTACATTGTTCATGCCTTCCATGATTTCATATAAAGGTGTATTGTAATCCCACATATGATAAATGTAGAGATCCACATAATCCATGTCCAGATTGTGAAGACTTGCATCGATCATTGTCTCAATATGCTTCTGTCCGGAGACTCCCTGTGCTATTTCTTCAGGCGTACGCGGCAGGAACTTTGTGGCAATTACGACCTCATTTCGGTTGACATAACTTTTAATTGCTTTTCCAAGATACTGCTCGCTTGTTCCGTTCTGATATGCGATCGCAGTGTCATAAAAATTAATCCCCTGCTCCAGACCTTCCTTGATAATGGCTGCCGACTGTTTCTCATCTAATGTCCAGCTGTGCTGTCCTGCTGCTGCATCGCCAAATCCCATACATCCCATACAGATACGGGATACCTTCAGGTCTGAATTTCCCAACTTCGTATATTCCATAAGACGCCTCCTCTTTTGTTACAACAATTTTTCTAAGACTTCCTCGCTCATCTGAATCAGCCAGTTTCCATCAAAATCTGCAATCTTTCCTGCATCGCTCAGAGCTGCAAGCTTCGGCTCCATCGGTATCTTCGCCACTGTCGAAATTCCGTATTGATCTGCAAATTTCTGTACATGACTTGCGCCGAAGATCTCATGATGCTTGTGGCAGTCCGGACACTCAAAGTAAGACATATTCTCTACGATTCCAAGTACAGGAATGTCCATGCTTGAAGCCATATTCACTGCCTTGCCGACAATCATCCCAACCAGCTCCTGCGGTGATGTCACAACCACAATTCCGTCTACAGGCAGTGATTGAAATACTGTCAGTGGCACATCTCCTGTTCCAGGTGGCATATCCACGAACAGATAATCAAGGTTACCCCAGACAACATCTGTCCAGAACTGCTTTACAACACCTGCAATCAGAGGGCCTCTCCATACAACAGGATCTGTATCGTTTTCTAGCAGCATGTTGATGGACATCACCTTAATACCTGACTCTGACTCCATCGGATGGATATACATACCATCTCCTGCAGCCTTGCCGCTGATTCCGAATGCCTTTGGTATGGAGGGGCCTGTAATGTCAGCATCCAGAATACCGACCTTGTAGCCCTTCTTCTGCATCGATGCAGCTAGCAGAGAGGTGACTAATGATTTGCCGACACCACCCTTGCCACTGACCACTCCAATGACCTTCTTAATCTCTGATAGCGAATTCAATTCCTCCAAAAAGCTCTGCGGTGTAGTTCTGTCTCCACAATCCGAACCGCATGCAGAACAGTCATGATTACAATTTTCGCTCAATTTACTTACCTCCTGAAATTCCTATATTCTCCCCTGATTATACTCTTAAACATCTCTTTTGTCAGTATTGTTCTGTGTCCACGCCTTTGGCCATGCTTCTGTCAAGTTAGGACCAAAAAATTACAGAAACGGAACCATATATACCGGCAGACAGAAAATATCTTTATCCTTCTCCATATCCTTTGTATACACCAGATATCGATTCAAAATCCTATCCGAAAACTTCTCCGTAAAAACATCTAATGATTTATGTGTTTTATATCCCGAAGATTTTACCTCTATAGGACAGATTTTGTTTTTTCGCGTAATCAGAAAATCAATTTCATAATTATGTTTTGAAACCTCATTTAACATTGTATAATAAAATAATTCATTCCCATTTACTGTTAAAATCTGTGCTACAACATTTTCGTATAAATATCCCAGATTAGCACTTAGTTTATCACTCAGTAATTTTTCATATACAATGTTCTCTGTGAAATCTTTATCCTTAAAAAGTAGCGTTGTAAACAATCCTGTATCTGACAAGAACATTTTGAATTTTGAAATATCTTTTGCATTTGCCATTCCTACATTTGGATCATTTGCGTGATAAGATACAAGAACGGTTCTAGAATCCGCGAGCTCAGCAATCAGTTCCAATATTCGTTCTGATGATTCCCCACCCAGGACAGAGGACGCTTGATATCTGGATGCATTTTTGTTCAATTGTGCCGGGATTGCGTCAAACAACATTGATAACCTTCCTGTAGGATCTATCTTTTTCATATCATCCTCATACAAAGAAATAATATCTCTCTTAATTTCATCCACTTTTCTAAAATTATTTGTTTGTATATATTCATTTACAGCCTGAGGCATGCCCCCAACCAGCATATACAGCCGAAACTGCCTTAATAGTTTCCTATTCGTCTGTTCACCAAACCCTTTTCCCATCTCAAAACACTTCTTCAAGATTGAGTATGAAGTCTTATCGCCTATCGCCAGTAGAAATTCTTCGTAATCCATCGGAAACATGCTGATTTTACGTTCTTCGCTTGGGATCAAAATATCCTTTACATTCTTTTTAATCGAAATAAGAGAACCGGTCTCAATATAATCATATCTATGGTCTTCTACCAATGATTTAATTGCCTGTCTTGCCATTGGACAAAGCTGTACTTCATCAAAAATAATAACTGAATTTCTCTCATGCAAATCAGTTTTATACTGTAATTGTAATTGTAAAAATAAATAGTCTAAATCTGAAACATCATCAAAAAGAGTTCGAACCTCCTTTGAAACTTTCGAGAAATCGATTAGAATAAAGCTCTCATATTCATTTACGGCAAATTCTTTTGCAACTGTAGATTTTCCAACTCGTCTGGCACCTTCTATTAGAAGTGCTGTTCTTCCCTCTGAGTTCTTTTTCCAATCTAACATTTTGTCATATATTTTTCTCTGAAACATCTTAATTCACCTTCTTATCTTTCTTAGTTCATATTATTTCCGCGTTTTTCATTTTTATCCTTTTATATGTTTCCGCATTTTTTTAAGTTTAATTTTTATCTGTTTCCGCATTTTCTTTATCATAACCTTTTCATTATCATTATGCAAGCAAAAAAGTTGTATAATCCTTGCTTCACTCACAAAAATTATACAACTGTCTTATTTCTACAGCTAATTTCTCGCACCAGTGGTACGAGTTTTCATTGCCATCTTTGCTGCCTTCACTACATACTATTTTAAACTGCCATATTCTTCCTCACTCACAGCTTCACACCATTCATTGCTTCCGTTTTCACCAGGAACTTCCACCGCAAGATGTGAAAACCATGAATCTGGTGCTGCACCATGCCAGTGCTTTACACCAACTGGGATATTGATGACATCACCTGGGTTCATCTCTACTGCTTCTTTTCCTTATTCCTGATAATATCCTCGACCTGCCACACAGATTAGAATCTGTCCCCCGCCCTTGTCTGCATGATGAATATGCCAGTTATTACGACAAGCTGGTTCAAATGTGACATTGAAAATTCCAACCTGATCCATCGATAATGGTGCAAGGTAGCTCTGTCCAACAAAGTATTGTGCAAAGCCATCATTTGGTTTTCCAATCGGGAAAATCATGGATGCTGCATGTTTCGCCATTGCTGCATCCTTCCTGGCTGTCGCTTCTCCATCCTCATCACTGCCTGCATCCGCTATACCTGCTCCAGCTTTTAACTCTAAATCTACTTCGTCCTTCCAAACTTCCTTCGCCAGATGAAACACTGCCCATGCCTTTGGCCAGCCACAATAAAATGCTGCATGTGTGATGATTTCTGCGATTTCTTCCTTCGTAATTCCGTTCGTTTTTGCTGACATCAGATGATATTGAATGGATTGATCTGTAATCCCTTGTGCCATCAATGATACAACGGTCACAATAGAGCGGTCGCGAAGAGAAAGCTGATCCTCCCTGCTCCATACCTGTCCAAAGAGAATATCATCATTTAACTCTGCAAATTTTGGTGCAAATTCACCTAACTGCGTTCTTCCTGCTGTTTGCTTGATTGCCATACTGACCTGCCTCCTATTTTGAATTTCGTTTCATAAGTTCATCTTCCAAGCTCAGATCATCCCCATTTACTCCTGCACAAACTTTTTCACTGCATCCGCTGCCTTTAACACACTACTTCCATGAATGGCAAGCCCTTTTTCCACTATTGCAGTACCGCACAGTCTTCTGATATCACTTTCACTTCTGCCCATACCGCTTCCCTCATGTGTGCAAAATGGTTTGATAATTTTGCTGTCAAAATCATATCTTTCCAGAAATGTGAAAACTGCCATTGGCATTGTCCCCCAATAATTAGGGAAACCGAGGTAAATGGTGTCATACTCGCTGATACTGTCTAGATACTCTGCAAGCTCCGGTCTTGCATTTCTCCTCTGATCCTCCTTCGCTTCTGCAATGCAGTCATTGTAACCCACTGCATACGGAACAACAGGATTGATCATAAACAGGTCTGCACCCGTTTCCTTCTGAATCATCTCCGCCACAACCTCTGTATTGCCTTTCTCTAGTGTCTTCAGCGCTCCGCTGACATAATTCTCATCTGCTCTTGAAAAATAAGCGATTAATGCTTTCATAGTGAACCTCCTTTGATTTCTTTGACTGATCTGACTTTATTGTAATCACTTCTGTCTTGATTTGGAAGTATCAAAAAGATATAATTGTTATAACCAAAAGTTGTTGCGATATAAAAAACCCGGAGGATTGAGAGCATGTATGATGAAACCCTAAAGACCTTTGTATCTGTTGCAGACTGCGGCAGCTTCAATAAAGCGGCTGAGAAGCTCTTTATCTCTTCTACTGCCGTGATCAAACAGATGAATGTCCTGGAGAAACGTCTGGATTTGCCTCTTTTTATCCGTTCTAATCAGGGCGTCAGGCTGACTCCTGCAGGAAATGTAATCTATAAGGATGCCAAATACTTATTTGACTTTTCAGAGCGCTCCATTGCCCATGCAAAAGAGCTGATGGATCAAAAGGATAAAACCTTCCGCGTGGGTTCCTCTATTCTGAATCCATGCATCAGATTTATGGAATTATGGAATCAGATCAATGACCGGTTTCCAAACTACAAGATACAGATTATCCCTTTTGAGGACAATCATGACGAGATTCTGTCTGTCATAGAACAGCTTGGTGTGAAATTCGATTTTATGATAGGCGTATGTAATTCTGAAAAATGGCTTGCCAGATGCAATATGCTGACTCTTGGCAGTTATCGTAAATGTGTCAGCGTCTCCTCTAATCACAGACTGGCTCACAGAAAGAGACTGAACATCTCCGATTTGTATGGTGAAACGCTTGTCATGGTAAAACGCGGAGATTCTCCGCAAAATGATCTGTTAAGAGATGATCTCGAAAGAAATCATCCGGCAATCCATATCCGGGATGCCGAGCATTTCTATGATATGAATGTATTCAATGAATGCGAGCAATCCGGTTATGTACTGCTCAATCTGGAATGCTGGAAGGATGTGCATCCTTTGCTTTCGACCATTCCGGTCAATTGGGATTACAGCATCCCCTATGGGCTGCTCTACGCTGCCAGCCCCAGCGAAGATGTGCAGGAGCTGGTGTCACTCCTACAGCAGACGTTCTAAATCATCATAATTTTTCCAGCAGCTCTCGCTTACAGTAGAATGCCCGCTTCATCACTGCAAAGTCTTCGTCATTCAGCAATGCTCTGCATTCTGCTTCCTTCTGATCAGAGCCTGCATGCATGTCCTGTATCTTCTTGCATGGATAATCAGTACATTTATTGCATGCCTTGACTCCATGGTCCATCGTGCACTGCAGCAATTTGTAGCGGCAGTGATTGTCTATGGAACATCCGTGACACTCCAGCTCTTCTCTTGTCGCAATGTGATCACGCCAGCCGACCCTGTACCAGAACTGGGCCACTTCCCGATATTCTTCATCCGTAGAGGCTCTGTATCTTGGACAGACACTACAGTCATCTCCACAGACACTTAGAATTTCCTCTGGACTCTCCATGTACTTTTTCATAAATTCAAACATTTCATTCACGCTCCTTCATTAGAATTCAATTCCCTCTCTCGCGGTAATGCCCTGCTCATATGGATGTCGTATCATTTTCATCTCTGTGATATAATCTGCCTGTTCCAGCATGATTGGTGCGGGATTACGTCCTGTGATAATTAGTTCCAGCTGTTCCGGCTTGTGACAGATCAGTTCTTCGACAGATTCCCGCCTGATCAGATTCCATTCATATGGATAGGTCAGTTCGTCCAGTACCACCAAATCACAGCTTCCTGTATTGACCAAGGCAGTCACTTCGTCTATCAACCTGTTATGTATCCTTGTAATCTCAGTCCTGTCACCCTCACTCATTTGCGCATAAAATCCAAAATCCTCCTCACTCCGCAGTATCTTCAAATTCTCTAATCTTTGCAGACTATTCAGCTCGCTTGTTTTTCGTCCCTTCATGAACTGCACGAACACAACTCGCAGACCGGCTCCTGCTGCCCGGACACATTGCCCGACTGCTGCTGTCGTCTTCCCCTTACCATCACCCATATAAACATGTATGAAGCCTTGTTTCATATCGTTCTCACCTTTGCATTTTTATAGCACCTATGTTACAGTTTCTTTGTAAGGTGGTACTAAGTTCACCCCTTGCATATATGGTCAAAAATAACCGCCACACTTAGCCAGAGGGGCGGTTATTTTTTATGCCCCGAATATCTTTTGATACCCATATGTCAGATGGAATCCCTGACTGCTCTTGTTCGGACAGGTCGCACGTGTGCAGAACTGGCAGATTCCCTGACATTCTTCTTCCTGTTCTGTGGTTGTTTCCGCGAAGAAAACCACACTTTTTTTAGGAAGCAGAACCCCATATGTATTGCTTGTTATTTCCGTCTGATCTAACAGTGCAAGTAGCCTTGACATTTCCTCCAGAGGTATCTTCTCCCCGATAAAATGATACCGCTTTACATACCTTCCTGTCTCTATCGCATACTGTCTGTTAAGCTGCCTGTAAAGCATCAGCAGTATTTCATTGCTGACACAGTCAAGCATATAGGCTGTCGTCAGATTCTCATGCTCCAGATCATACGCCTGCCAGTCATCCATCTTAGTTCCTAATGTCAATGCTATCAGCTCCGCCTGCTCTACCGGCAGAAGTTCATACTCTTCCCACGTAATTGTCCTTTGGTATACCTCGATGAACGGTACATGGATGCAGACCTCATGAAACAATGCCTCTATCTGTTCCAGAGATTCCTTTTCGTAATGATATTTTTCAGCAAGCTTCCTGCTGTCAATCAGGTCTTCGGTTATAGTTAACTGCATATCTGCTCCTTATGCTTAAACTTAATGCTTTTCAAATATCTCCTTCACCACTTCATACGACATCTTTCTGCGTCTGTACTCATCCACTACACCTTTATTATTCATATACCATGGTCTTTTGTCAAACCAATCTTCACTGACACATTTACCCTGATACATTTATTCAATATTCGCCAACCTCAATCATCGCAAGGAATAAAGCTTCTTCTGGATGGTCATTTTCTTAATCTACT
>CAYRJT010000103.1:0-8220 GCA_964424675.1 uncultured Lachnospiraceae bacterium | reverse complement strand
CAGGACTTTGGCATGATGGTCTACGGAGCACTGAAATATTGCCTGAGCAAATGTACCTATACGATCATGGGTGATGTTTCACAGAATATTTATTTTGACTATGGTTTGACCGACTGGGAAGAGCTGCGAAGTCTCATGCTGCCAGGCAAGTTCGATTACTTTGGCCTGCTTCGAAAGAGTTATCGTAATACTGTAGAGATTTCAAACTTTGCGATGAATATACTGCAGCATGGCAACTTTCCTGTGTATCCTGTAGAACCGATTATCCGTCATGGAGAAGAGGTAGAAATCACAAACTGTAAGGATGAGCATGCATTATTTACAGAGACAGTCAATACAATACATACATGGCAGGGGAAAGGATATGAGACCATAGCTGTCATTTGCAAGGATGATGCAGAGGCAATGCAGGTCTCTCAGAAATTAAGAAATCAGATAGAACTACAGGAGTTCAATTCAGAAACAGAAAATTTTGGAATCGGCGTGATGGTGCTGCCGATCGAATACTCCAAGGGTCTGGAATTTGATGCGGTTCTTTTATTCAATGCAAATATGCGCAATTATCCTGCTGAGGACGGAATTGTAAAGAGACTTTATGTAGCAGCAACCAGAGCGCTGCATGAACTTATAGTATTATATACTGGAAAGCTGACGGACTTGATTGCAGTTCCCGTAACAGAGGAGCAGAAACAGAAATATCTCATCAATCAGCCCAAATCTGATATCATAGCAGTCCCGGAGGAAGATACCAGAACGAAGAAGGAAATCGAACTGGAGCGGGCAAAGGAAGGTCATCGTGATATGGAGCTCCGAAATCAGTTTGGACCGAAACGCATCATCGTACATCGATCAGAGGCTAAGCCTTCCACGGGAAAGGTATACAGCCGGACTTCTATTGTGAAAAAGACAGATGCTCATGTGGCACTCAATGCAAGGCTTATACAACAGAAAGCAGCCAAGCAAGATGTGACAGATGCGTCAGAAACATCAGATATCAATGAATTTGGAGAAATGCCGGAAAGTACAAGTCTCAGACCGTTAGGCAGACCCAATCTGAGTATGGCTGTCCGGTGGATTAACTGTGGAAAACAATGTGTAGAGCTGACCAGTGCATATGGAAATCTGCGCATGACTCCTATTTCTGATGACACTGTCAGGATCAGCTTTGGCAGAGAGCCGATCAACAGACTTGCTGATATTCCGATGGAGATTACAGTCAGCAGGGATTTCAAATGGAATTGCAGAGAGGCAAGAGATATCGTTGAGATTTCGGCTAAAAAGTGGATGATCAGAGTCGATAAGAAAACAGGAGCATTATCATTTCTGACCAGTAAGGAAAAGCTGCTGTTGGCAGAAAATCCACAGGTACCAAGACAGGTAGGGAATGTTCCAAAGAACCAGACATGGACTTACTTCAACTGGACTAAGAAGGAAATATTAAAGGCAAGAGGCGCGTCTGAGGGAGAATGGCTTGATTTGACCAATTCTGCAAGATATGTTTCTCACGGAACGTCCTCCGGACAGCCTGCCTGTATCATGTCCAACCTGGGATATCAGCTGTTAGTTCCTGCAGGAAAAAGAGTGATGTGTTGTACGATACCAACCTGTGGCCCCTATATGTATATTGAAAATGAAAAGCAGATTGATTATTTTCTGCGGACGGCATTATAGGTCAGCGTGATTTGAGGATGAGATTGTGATGAAGAGAAAGCTGCAAAGAAGAATAATGGTATTTGCCGGTGTGCTGCTGGTTCTGCTATCGTGTTTATCAGGATGCCAGAGTGAGCAGGGGGTGACTCAAAAAGAGATTACGGATGCACAGACTGTAGAATCAATAGCAGAGCCAACGATAGAACCGGTTGGTGATGGGGTAACAAATAAAGAACTGCTTGAGGCAGCGGAATCCTACAGGGATCTGTACGAGAGGGCTGTCAGTGAAAACACTCTGGGCAGTCTGCCTGTAACAGAGGATATTATAGAACGACTTGGAGGGCTTGGATACACGGCTGTGGATACAGAGAACCAAAATCAGGTCAATATGACTCATCCGGAGCTTGTAGAGCAGTTTTGCTCTTTGGTCGAAAACCATCAGGATGGAGAGTGTACTCTGATTTCTGTTATGCAAAATGGAGGATTGATTTACTACCGGCTGCGGGCAAAGGCCGGAGAAGTATTTGTCAGCAGGGATGTCCTGCAGTGGAATCAAGACAGACCGGAGATAACAGATGAGGACGATTATAAGGCATATCATTGGCAGTATTCCGATGGATACTTGTTTTTTGACAAGGAACTTCCGGCAGGATATGATGGCGCTGTCGGTTTTACTGCCGTACGTGTACAGCCATTGGATGAGAAGTGCAGAGAATTGAACAGACAATATATTTTTCCAGTATCGTATCGGTCTAATGGTATGTTTCTGACAGACTGGTCTGAGGATGATTTTAGCCATTTTGATTTTGATGACATGTTTGACAGACTGTATCCATATGTATACGGAACAGTCACTCCATATGAGCAGGGAGTGGATGGCATGCAGTATCTGGTGCCGGCCGAGGAATATGAAAAGGTGATTATGACGTATTTTCATATTGATCAGGATACTTTACGAAGGTATACGGCATACACAGAGCAAGGCTATGAATTCAGAACAAGAGGGTTTGAGGATTCTGTATCTTCTCCTGTGATTCCTTTTCCGGAGGTTGTATCATATGCGAATCATGAGGACGGTACGATCACGATGACAGTGAACGCGGTATGGCCACAGATGCATCTGTCAAAAGCAATCAGCCATGAGGTAACCGTCAGGCCTATGGAGGATGGAACATATCAGTATGTCTCTAATCATATGATCATGACAGAGGATTCTGTAGAGCCGGAATGGTACTCGGAGAAAATCAGAAACTGACCAAAGATAACAGTTCATTTAAAGAAGGGTAAATATGAATCAAACATTTGTGATGGGTATTCTGATCTATTATGGATTAGCATTTATTATACTGGAAATAACCAGTTTATCTGTACGATGGAAAAAATACCGTCTTTATGCGAAGACAGCTGTCAGTCTCGGATTTGCTGTTATGGCATTTGTGTCGGCATCGGTATGTACCTGTCAGGAGTACGCATTATGTATGAGACTGGGATTTCTTCTCTGCATGATTGGAGATATCCAGTTAGCGATTACGGGAACAAACGGAATCAAGCAGTATATGAAACAGGGCCTGTTGTCATTTTTGTTCGGTCATATCCTGTTTATCACAGGTATGTGTAAGCTGGGAGGATTTTCGCTGTATAGTCTGTTGTTCCCTCTCTTTTATGTCGGCCTGCTGCGTTTTCTGATTAAAAAGCTTAGAATCAGTCTGGGAAAGATGAGATATCCTGTTATTGCATATTCGTTTTTTGTATCCTTTCTGTTTTCTACCGGGCTCGCAACATGGCTCCGGATGGAGCATACACCCGGAATGCAATTGCTCCTGTCAGGAACGGTATTTTTCTTAATATCAGATACCATATTGTTTTTCTTATATTTTTATCATGGGGCAAAACACAGACTGCAGTTTTCAGAAACACTGACTTATTATCTTGCACAAATACTGCTGGCGAGTTCTTTGTTCATGCTGTAAAATAAAAAGGATTCGTGTTATACTGGTTCGTAATATCATATATTGTTTAGGGAAGGAATGAACAAATCAATGAATATCAGGGAACAGGCAAGAAAACTCAAAGAAGACAGCATCAGAATGGCAATTCTTTCAGCGGATATCAGAAATAATGCTTTGGCGGCAGCAGCGGCAGCATTGGAGAAGAATAAAGCCGTCATCATGGAAGCAAATCAGCAGGATTTCAAGGCGGCTGAGGCAGATCAGGTTGCTGCGCCGATTCTGAAGAGACTGAAATTCGACGATAGCAAGCTGCAAGGAGTGATTGAGGGAATCCATCAACTGATAGAGCTGCCTGATCCGCTGTTTCAGCTTCAATTGTCCAGAGAATTGGATGAGGGACTGACGCTATACAGAGAGACCTGTCCCATTGGCGTGATAGGAGTGATATTTGAATCCAGACCGGATGCACTTGTGCAGATAGCAACGCTATGCCTAAAGAGTGGCAACTGCGCTATCTTAAAGGGTGGCAGCGAGGCAATGCAGACAAATCGTGTTCTATTTGAAACAATCTACCATGCAGCCGTGGAGGCAGGACTTCCAGAGGGGTGTATGGCACAGGCAGAGATGCGTTCACAGATTGATGAGTTGCTGGAGTGTGACGATTCTGTGGATTTGCTGATTCCGAGAGGATCAAATGCTTTTGTGCGATATATCATGGATCATACAAAAATACCTGTGATGGGACATGCGGACGGAATCTGTCATGTGTATGTGGATCAGGATTTTGATCTGCGAAAAGCCATTCCGATCATTGTTGACTCCAAGACTCAGTATGTTGCAGTGTGCAATGCCACAGAAACCTTACTTGTACATAGAAAAGCAGCAAGGGAATTGCTGCCTGAACTGGCCAGAGCATTTGAACAAAAGCATGTTGAGATCAGAGGCACAAAAGAGGTGCAGGATATCATTCAGTGTGCATCTGCAGATGAGCAGGATTTTAAGACAGAATATCTTGACTATATCATATCTGTGAAGCTGGTAGACAGTATGGAGGAGGCGGCAGAGCATATCAATCATTACGGTTCTCATCATACTGACAGCATTATTACCGAGAACAAAGAAACTGCTAAGAGATTTATGCAGCTGGTTGACTCTGCAGGCGTTTACTGCAATTGCTCGACCCGATTTGCAGATGGCTTTAAATATGGCTTTGGTGCAGAGGTCGGTGTCAGCACAGGTAAGCTGCATGCGAGAGGACCGGTGGGTCTGGAAGGCCTGGTGACCTATAAGTACAAACTGTTTGGTGATGGTCATATCGTGGCTGATTATGCAGAAGGAAGAAAACAGTTCCATTTTCATGATCTTTGATATCGACAAGCAGGGAGATGTCATCTTATGATAGATAATTATGATAATATTGTATTGATTGGTATGCCTGGTGCTGGTAAAAGTACAATCGGCGTTGTACTCGCGAAAAAGATCGGATATGAATTTCTGGATTCTGATCTTTTGATACAGAAGCAGACGGGAAAAAGACTGCAGGAGCTGATTCGCGAGAAAGGCCTTGATGGATTTAATGCTCTGGAAGACGAAATAAATGCATCTATCAATGTCAGGCAGCATGTGATCGCTACCGGAGGAAGTGCTGTTTACGGAGAATGTGCCATGCAGCATTTCGGGAAGATGGGTCTGATCATTTACTTAAAACTATCGTTTGGGGCTGTACAGAGACGTCTTGGCGATCTGAGAGACAGGGGCGTTTCCATGAGAGCGGATCAGACATTGTTTGATTTATATGAGGAAAGAACACCATTGTATGAAAAATATGCAGATGTTACAATTGATTGTGAATATCTGGAGCTTCGGGAAGTAGTAGACAAAATCTACAAGGAACTGGATTATGAAGAGGGAGACTGAGGACAGTTATGAGAGTGAATGTGTTACTGTTTGATGATTTTGAAACGTTGGATGCCTTTGGACCGGTAGAGATACTTGGGAAGATAGAGGGCTATGAACTTCATTATGGCTCACTGTACGGAGGAGAGATCATCAGTGCGCAGGATACGCGTATTATGACAGAAAGGATTGATTTGGTTAATACAGATGGATTATTAGTGGTTCCGGGAGGAAAAGGAACCAGAACATACGTGGACAACGGGGCATTTCTTGCCAGCCTGAAGATGGCAGCAGAACAGGCTGCGTACTGTCTGTCTATCTGTACCGGGTCGGCATTGTTAGCCAAAACCGGACTATTGGACGGCAAAGAGGCTACAACAAATAAAAAGGCATTTGACTGGGTGAGATCTGTCGGTGAACATGTACAGTGGAAGGAAAAAGCCAGATGGGTCGCGGACGGAAAATACTATACATCATCAGGAGTATCTGCAGGCATTGATATGACACTGGGCTTTGTGAGAGATATGCTTGGCGAAGAAAAAGCATGGGAAATAGCGAATCATATCGAATATATATGGAACAGTGACTGCGAAAATGACCTGTTTTGCAGATGCTAAAACAAAGGGTGGTCAAACAGGAGGGCTAAGACGTGAACAGCGGTAAGACATTTAAGGAGCGGTATCTGGCAGGAGAGATTGCGTTCGAGGAAATTGATGATTATTCACAAAAATGGGGCATGAGTGATGAAACCTGTACGTTGCGTGAGTATCTGGGATTGAATGCAGATGAAGAGGATATCTGGATCAGTGTCAGTGACGAAGCATTACAGGAGATGCTGGATCGACAAAAGAAATAGCGAAGTAACAGATTTTATGAAATGGAGATAATGAAAGATGAACATTACGGTATTTGCGTCACATGGCGGCTCGGATATGCAGGCAATCATAGATGGCTGTAAAGCAGGAAAAATCAATGCAAAAGTAGTTGCCATGATTACAAACAATATAGATTCCATGGCTTATGAGCGTGCCGGAAAAGAGAAAATAGACCGCTACTGCCTGAGTCACAAGGACATTCCTGATGCAGAGGAATTGGAAAGAAGGATGCTGGAGGTATTGGACGGTCATCATACTGATTTGGTATTTCTGGCAGGCTACATGAGAAAGCTGGGAGATTCCATTTTGCATCAATATCAGAACCGGGTTTTTAATATTCATCCGGCGCTGCTGCCAAAATACGGCGGCAAGGGTATGTATGGCATTCATGTTCATGAAGCAGTCATTGCTGCAGGGGAGAAGGTATCAGGTGTCACGATCCATCGTGTGAATGAGCAGTATGACAGCGGCGATATCGTAGCGCAGACGGAGGTACCTGTTATAGACGGTGATACAGCAGAAACACTGGCGGCCCGTGTGCTGAAAAGAGAACATGAATTTTTAGTGGAAGTGATCAGCGATGTGGCTGACGGCAAGATAGCGTTAGGATGATCTACTTTTGATACATCAGACGAAACTCGGTAGGGGTACAGTTTTTACAGATCTTAAACATCCGGATAAAGGATGAAATCGAATTAAAACCTGACAGCAGAGCCACCTCGGTGACTGAAATATCAGGATCAATCAGAAGTTTTTCTGCATACATGATTCTGTGCAGATTTAAATATTTATAGAAAGAAACACTGGTAAATTGCTTGAACAGACGTGAAAAGTGATATTTGCTGAAGCCGGCTTTTTCTGAAATCTCATCCAGAGTCAGGTTGTCCGTACAGTGTTTATTGATATAGTCACAAACATTCATAAATTTTTCTATATATTCCTGTTGTTTGGTCTGACTGGATTCAAACTTGTCAGATTCAACAGCATAAGTCCTTCCTATGAGCACCAGAATCCGAATTAATTTCGAATAGATGGACGCATCACTCAGGATGGCATTTCCGTTATATTCATCTAATATTTCCATCAAAAGAGTACTGATTGTTTCATGAATCTGAGGACAGTCCTCCGGTGTGATCAGCGTAACCGGAGAGGTAAGGTAAACGGCAGATTCACATTCTTTGATTGCATTTAACAGCGTAATGTCTGCTTGAAATATCAGTCTGCGACCGGCAGTCGAGGGTGAATACAAAGCATGCAGAGTACCTGGTGCTATGAGCAGTATATCACCTGTTTTCAAGTCAAATGTCTTATTATTGCATATCGCACGATAGGTATTCTCCAAAGGCATCAGAAGTTCGATCGGAGTATGCCAGTGGGTAGGGTAACTCTCAATTTCTCTGTTATCATATAACATAATAGTGGAATCATTCGAAAACAGGACAGTCTCGTGTATACCGTTTAGTGATTCAATCATATCCGGCACCTCCTTCATGCTTTATTTCAATGACCAATCATAACAATTAATTAAATATCTGTCAATTTTTTTAGTACGAAATATTGCGATTTACACACCACTCAAGAGCTGATTGTTTGTCAAAAAGTACAATAAAGTAAACGATTACGTTTCATTTCGTTCATTTTTTTGTTATAAATTCACTAAAAATGCTCAAAAAAAGAAATAAAATCCGAAATATTTTAAGTAATTTCAACAAGAGAAAATAGCAATAATTGATACCTATATAGCAATTATTAGGAAGATAAAAGGAGCAACTTTTGATATGCTGATAGCGTAACAAATATACCAATATTGGAAGGGAGAACTAAAAATGAAAAAGAAGTTACTCAGTATT
>CAYRJT010000102.1:0-8235 GCA_964424675.1 uncultured Lachnospiraceae bacterium | reverse complement strand
TGATGAGGTATGGATCATGCCGAGTGGTGTATCCTATCAGAAGAAGGCAGATCAGATACTTCCTGCCGTACAGAGGATTGAAATGATCCGGCTGGCGATTCAGGGAAATCCTCATCTGAAGCTATGTGAGATTGAGACAGCACGCTCAGGGAATACTTATACGAGTGATACGCTGGAACAGCTTCATAATGATATGCCGGAGACAGAGTTCTACTTTATTCTTGGTGCGGACAATCTGTATGGGATAGAAAAATGGAAGGATGCAGAACGTATCTTTATGCACTGCAGTATTCTTGCTGCTGGCAGAGATCATATTGAAATTGACAAATTAACGGCACAGGCGGAACACCTGCGGCAAAAATATCAGGCCAAAATAGAGTTGATGCAGACTCCGAATATTGATCTGTCTTCAGAAATGATACGGAATTATATTGCACGTGGAACGTCTGTCAGATATCTGCTGCAGGATGAGGTCATTGCCTATATTGAACAGCATCATTTATTCAGAGGTTAGAGCCATGGGAAAAATCGAGATTTCTGAGGATATGGATCAGATTAGAAAAAAAATAAAGCATACGCTTGAAAAACGCAGATACGAGCATACAATTGGTGTTTCCTATACTGCCGCTGCAATGGCTATGCGTTATGACTTGAATGTAGTGCAGGCAAGGCTTGCAGGATTATTGCATGATTGTGCAAAGTATATGACGGATGCTAAGATCAAAGAAGCGTGTGTGGAACATCATATTTATATCAATGAAACGGAACAAAACAATGCTTTTCTACTGCATGCGAAGCTTGGAGCCTATATGGCTGAGCATGAGTATGGAGTTGAGGATCCGGATATTTTGAGTGCAATCCGGTGGCATACTACGGGGCATCCGGACATGACACCTTTAGAGAAGATCATATTTGTGGCAGATTATATTGAGCCAAACAGACAACAGGCACCACATCTGAAAACAATCAGGCATCTTGCTTTTATGGATCTGGATGAGGCGTTAAGAGTGATTTTAAAGGATACATTGGATTATCTGGATTCGATCCATGGTGAGATCGACGGTATGACAGAGGAAACTTATCTGTACTATATGAAAGAGGAAGGAAAACAAGTTCATGAATGAAGTTAGCGAAGCTAAGAAAATGACACAGATTGCCATTGAAGCACTTGAGGATAAAAAGGGGGCTGATATTAAGATCATTGATATCAGTCAGGTCAGTGTAATGGCGGATTATTTTATCATTGCAGAGGGAAGCAACCGAAATCAGGTACAGGCGCTGATCGACAATGTTGAGGAGAAGCTGCACAAAGCAGGATATCGTCCAAAGCAGATTGAGGGTTATGAAACCGCTAACTGGGTGCTGATGGATTATCTTGATATCATTGTACATGTGTTCGATAAGGAAAACCGACTGTTTTATGATCTGGAGAGAATCTGGAGAGACGGGAAGATTGTGAGTGCAGAAGAGTTTTAAATGAACAAATTTGTATGCAGTAAAAAGGACGTCAACAATGTTGACGTCCTTCATTTTAGTGGTATAAGCGGAAGACTCCGTATACTTTGCCCAGGATTTCTACCTGATCTACGATGATGGGATCCATGGTGTCGTTCTCGGGCTGCAGGCGGTAGTGACCGTCTTCTTTATAGAAGGTTTTGACGGTGGCGGAGTCGTCTACAAGCGCTACGACGGTATCTCCGTTGCGGGCTGTGTTACAGCGTTCTACGAAGATGCTGTCACCACTATAGATGCCGACGTTAATCATACTGTCTCCTTTGACCTTTAAGACAAAAGACTCTGCATTCGGTGCCATCTCTATCGGAAGAGGGAAGTAGCCTTCGATGTTCTGCTCAGCAAGAATCGGCTGACCGGCTGCAACTGTACCTACAATCGGAATGCTGGCCATTTCATGTCTGACGAGCTGGAAGCTGTCATCCATAATTTCAATTGCACGTGGTTTGGTCGGATCTCTGCGGATATAGCCGTTTTTCTCCAGCGTCTCCAGATGAGAGTGAACAGAAGAGGTGGACTTCAGATGAACGGCCTCACAAATCTCACGAACTGCGGGCGGGTAGCCTCTTTCTAATATTTCTTTTTTTATATATTCTAAGATCTCAGACTGTTTGGATGTAATCTTACCAAATCCCATATAAAACCCTCCTTGAATGTATGTTCTGTTATCAGTATAGCATATGAGTTTTTAAAAAGCAAACATATATTCCAAATATTTGTTCGATTTTTTTCAAAAACCTATTGACACACGAACAATTGTTCGCTATAATAATCACAGAACAAACGTTTGCAACACTTGTTCGAAGTATTGTCTTCATAGAAGTGGAAAGGATGTGTGCAATATGGATTACAGTATGAGAAGCAAAGAAAGAAGTATCAGAAGAAAAAAACAGGTACATACACAGAGAATCATAGTCTGTGCCGCCATTGCAGTGCTGATCATTTTATTCAGCATCATATTTGGAAGCAGATTTGCCTATGCGGATGAAACAGAATCTGGTATGGTTTCTCAGAAATATTTCAAGAGCATTACAATAGAATCAGGAGATACACTGGAATCCATAGCTTCAGCATATATCAGCTCAGAATATAAAAATACATCTCAGTATATCAATGAGGTAAAAAAAATGAACAGAATGCTGGATGATGAGATTAAGACAGGGAATAGTTTAATCATACCTTATTACGAATATACAATGACTGTGGCTGCTAAGTAGTTGTATGGGGAGCTCTGAATGAAGCAATTAAGGCTCTGGGATGTAATAAAGTAACTTTATACACATTATAAAATATTACATTAGAAAATATTAAATTAGAGAATCTATGAAGAAGTTTGTCCCGGATTTTCTCTAAGCGTAACAGCACTGGCAGCCATACGACGTCGTTCGTCTTCGAGAGCAGCATAGTGCTTTTTTGTCGTATTAACATCCTTATGGCCAAGAACGTCAGCCACAAGATAGATATCACCGGTTTCACGATAGAGACTGGTGCCGTATGTACTACGCAGCTTATGTGGCGTTATTTTTTTGAGTGTTGTTACGGTTTCTGCATATTTCTTGACAAGCTTCTCCACAGAACGGACGCTGATCCGCTTATTCTGTAAAGAGAGGAATAATGCATCCTCATGACCACTCTCGGGAATGATCTGGTGACGTTCTTCCATATAATCCAGTAATGCCTGCTCTACCTCAACACCAAAGTATACGACTGCTTCATATCCACCTTTACGGCGAATTAAGATACCGCCATTTTTAAAGTCTACATCCTTCATATCCAATCCAACACATTCAGACACACGAATACCTGTACCAAGCAGCAAGGTCATTAACGCAAGATCCCGAATTTTTGTTTTTTTATGATATTCCATTTGCTTTTCAGTCAGATTGGTTCCCTGTTCAACCTGATCAAGCAAAATGGCCACCTCATCCGGATCCAAACGGATGATTTCCTTCTGATGCAGCTTTGGCATCTGTACAAGAGCTGCAGGATTTTTCTCAATGATTTCATTTCTGAAATAGAAATTATAAAAACTACGCAGACAAGCCAGCTTTCTGGACTTGCCACGTTCATCATTTGTATATTCCTTGCCGTCTTTTTCATAATAAGTAAGGTAATCCAGATATTCCGTAATATCCATAGGTTTGATTTCATCCAAAAGAGTAATCGGAAAATCTGTAATCTCCATTTTTCTGCATATAGGATTGGTGTCATGTAAAAATTCAAAGAAAATTCGCATATCATAAGCATAGGCAAGTCTGGTACGCGCAGAAGTCGTTTCCTTGATCCCGGCAAAGAAGTCCCTGCAGAAGGATGGGAGAGTAGTGATGACCTCACGCATTTTCAAGGTATTCTCGATATTCATTTGATCATGATAATTTTTTGCAACTGGTTTCATAAATACACATCCTTAAACAAATCAGAAATAAATGAAAATAAATTAATATGTAAAAATGTACAAAAAAATATAGAATACAAAATATTTATACAATATAGACAAAACAGAACATCATCAGTCAACTATTCGTAAAACAAACGTGAAAGTTTACATAATATATTTATGTAAACTTGTGATCAAATTATTTTGATTTTTCGGGCCAGCCTTTGATATTTCCGTCCAAAATTGCACGAAACATTCTTTCCTTTGCTCCGGGATGCTCCTGATTTAATGATTTTAGTAAATCCTTAGCATATTCGCGTTTGGTAAATCCATCTGCGGGGCAAGGACTCTTGGCAACAGGAAGCTCATACAGATTACGAAAGCCAATGACATCAGACTCTGAGACATACATCAGTGGACGTATCACGGTTAAATCCATCCGATCAAGATAGGTACGAGGTGAGAAGGTATGAAACCGGCCCTCAAAGATCATTGATAATAACATTGTTTCCACGACATCATCCTTATGATGCGCATAAGCTACTTTATTACATCCCAGAGCTTTCACTGCTTCATTCAGAGCTCCCTTTCGCATTTTCGCACACAAAGAGCATGGATTTGTCTCTTTACGATCCTCAAAAACGATTTTACCGATCTCAGTCTTTACAATGGTATAATGTACCCCTAATTCATCACAAAGAGACTGAATCTTACTCAGATTAAATCCCTCAAAACCAAGATCAACGGTCACAGCCTCAATCTCATACGGATGCGGATAAAATCTTCTCATACCGGCGAGAGCGTAGAGCAGTGTCAGACTATCCTTACCCCCTGAAATCCCGACTGCAATCCGATCCCCATCCTCAATCATATCATAATCATCCAAAGCCCGCCGTACAAAGCTATATAACTGCTGTAATTTCATAATTCAAATTCCCTTTTAATTTTTATAGTTCCAAACCTTACAATTCCTTTTGCCTTTCAACACACCAACAACACAATAGTTTATCGAGTAGATAGTGATGAAAACCAAAAACAATCAAATACGCATCATCCAACAATTTTCATCACTATCTATTCGATAAACTATTCTTTTGCGAATAGTTGTGCATCGTTTTCTATCACTCTATTCATTACAATGTACTTGTCATCCAAAAGTTTATTCTTTATCAGCAGGATCTGTTTTATCGTTTTTTCGTTCATAGGACACTGTTTTTTTATTCTGAGTCACCTCAACCTTACGCTTTGAAAAGCGAATGGATGCACCAGAGTGATCGGAATGATTGTTAATGTATGGATTTCCACAACTGCTCATATAAAATGTTGTTTCGGCAGTTAATCCCTTTTTCTCAAGCTTTTGGTTGACAACCGTCTTAAATGCCGCATATATGACTGCAAATAACGGAACGCCGATAAACATACCCAAAATACCCATCAATCCTCCGAATATCGTAATAGAAAAAATAACCCAGAAGCTTGATAGTCCTGTAGAATCTCCCAGGATTTTAGGACCAAGTACATTCCCGTCAAATTGCTGAAGAATCAATACAAATATCAAGAAATACAATGCCTTGACAGGGCTCACCATGAATATGATAATCGCACTTGGTACTGCTCCAAGATAAGGGCCAAAGAACGGAATGACATTTGTAATTCCGACAATCACACTGACCAGTAATGCATATGGAAACTTTAATATTTCCATACCGGCATAACAAAGGAAACCAATAATCAGAGAATCCAAGATCTTTCCGGTCAGGAATCCACCAAATGTTTTGTTTGTAAAACGCAGATTATTTAAAAATGTATTCGCCCTGTCTTCATTCAAGAATGCATAAATCACCTTTTTAGACTGTGCGCAGAACTTCTCTTTTCCTGCCAGCAGGTAAATGGAAATAATAAAACCAAGAATAAAGTCCCACGTACCGACAAGAAATGTCCATACACCGCCTAGAAGTGAATTAGAAGCCTGTGTCAGCATCTTCTGAGCACTTGGTAATGCCTGTGTAGTCAGCCAGTTTTCAATATCAGCCCAGTAATCTATGGTCAGCTTTTCTATCTCAGGATAGTTCTTCAGGGTACCTGCAAGCCAGATACTGATCTGATTAAAATAAGTTGGCACTTTCGATATAATACTCTGAACACTGGATAATAACTGCGGTACAATTAACATGATTAAACTATACAGTAATAATAAAAATATAACAGCCGTCAAAAAAACACCAATATTACGAATGATCTTCTTCGTTTTATCAGTAATCCTGCATTTCATTTTGATTGCCAGAGGATAAAGAATCTTCTTTTCTATCGCATTGAGCAGAAAGGATAAAAGATATGCCAATCCAAGACCATCCAGAATCGGCATTAATACTTTTATAACGCTTTTCCACATAATAGAAATATCCGCGCCCTTAAACAATGCATAATAGAATAAAATTGCACTGCATAATACAATGGCACCTGTTACGCCCCAATAAAGAAATTTTTTATCCCAATGATACTTCATCCGGCTGCTCTCTCCTATAACTGATTTCTTTTCTCATAATCTTCAATAAACTGTGTAATCAGCTGTACAGTACCATCGACGCCTAAAAGACTGCTGTCAACAGAAAGATGGTAGCTGTCTGCATGCCCCCACTTCTTTGAAGAATAATAATTATAATAGTTTGATCGCTGTTTATCTTTTTTAGCAATCATTTCTCTTGCTTTGTCTGGTTCCAGATTGTATTTCTCACTGATTCTTTTGATTCTGCTTTCAAGATCAGCATGAATAAAGAGATGGACACAGTTTTTAAAATCAGACAATGCATAATCAGCACATCTGCCAACGATTACACAAGGCCCCTCTTCTGCTATCTTCTTTATGGCATCAAATTGTGCAAGGAAAACCTTATGACTGATCGGCATATCAACAAAAGAGGACGCATTATATCCAAATGAATATGTATCCATGACCAGATTGTACAGGAAACTGCTTGTGGGCTTTTCATCATGATTTTCAAAAATTTCAGGACAAAGTCCACTGTCTTTTGCTGCTCGCTGCAGCAGCTCCTTATCATAGCATTTGATTCCGAAATTAGCAGCCAGTTTCTCTCCCACTTCTCTTCCGGCACTCCCGAATTGTCTTCCTATTGTAATAATTGTCTTCATACAATCACCCCTTTGAAAGATTAGATATTCTCTAATTCTATAGTTTCAGTATACCTTATTTTACGAAAGATGTACATATTAAAATAACCCCTTATACTGAGTATAAGGGGTTAAAATACTGCTAAAACAATAGATCAATATTAAGCCTTGGCTGATTCTTTTGACTGATTCATCAGTGTCTTGACACCATCAATTGCAAGAATAATTGCAAGAACTACTAACAATGCACTGATTGCAAAACGAACGATACTCCAGCCTGCTTCTGTTCCACTCATGATGTTTGCAAAGTTTGTCTTTAAAGTGAAGCAAAGTGAAGTAATGGTAACGATCAGCATAAATGCCATAGGAATAAAGAACATTTTGTTCTTCTTGCCGATCTTTCCAAGCCATGTAGCAACTGCAAGCAGACCAAGAGCTGCCAGTAACTGGTTAGCAGCACCGAACAATGGCCAAATCTTAGCATAGCCTGTCATGCCAAGCGCAATACCAAGGACTACTGTAATCAATGTAGCTACATAAGGATTCACAAGAACCTTCTTATATCCTGTTGCGTCCTCTGCTGACTGACCAGGCTCAAGCCAGAACTCCTGGAACATATAACGTGCAAGACGTGTAGCTGTATCTAAAGATGTCAGACAGAATACAGAAACAGCCAGAACAAGCATACTGTATGCAACTGTGACAACTTGGCTTTCAGCACCAACAAATGTGCCGATCATCTGTGAAATACCTTTCGCAAATACTGCTGTAGGTGCGGCAAGACCTGCTGACTTTAATGCTTCAGGATCTGTTGCACTGACTGTGTTCCATACAAATCCTACTGCACAAAGAGCGATGACTGCAACCACACACTCGATTAACATAGCGCCATAACCAATCGGTAAAGCATCTCTTTCATTATCAATCTGTTTAGCCGTTGTTCCTGAAGATACCAGTGAATGGAATCCAGAAATAGCTCCACAGGCAATTGTAATGAATAATGCAGGGAATAATGTTCCTTTTGCAAACAAACCGTTTCCGTTTGCTGCAGTAAATCCAGTGAATGCAGGAATATCAAGCCCGGCATTTCCTGTGAATGCTGCGCCGATAATACCGATAAACGCAACAATTATCATAAAATAAAGAAGGAAAGAACTCAAATAATCACGCGGCTGTAACAAAATCCATACAGGTGTTACAGATGCCACAAGAATATA
>CAYRJT010000101.1:0-8243 GCA_964424675.1 uncultured Lachnospiraceae bacterium | reverse complement strand
AGATCAAGATCAATCCTGAGAAGATTGGCGATGTTGTCGGACAGCGTGGTAAGACCATCAATGCAATCATTGAGCAGACAGGTGTTAAGATGGATATCTCAGATGACGGAGCAGTTTCTATCTGTGGAACAGATCCGGTCGGCATGGACAAGGCCGTAGAGATGGTGAAGATGATCGTGACTGACTTTGAAGAGGGCCAGATTTTCAAGGGCAAGGTCATCAGCATCAAGGACTTTGGTGCATTTATCGAATTCGCACCGGGCAAAGAGGGTATGGTTCATATCTCCAAGATTGCAAAGGAGAGAATCAATCATGTAGAAGATGTCCTGACACTTGGTGATGTGGTTACCGTAAAGTGCCTTGGCAAGGACAAAATGGGCAGAATCAGCTTCTCCATGAAGGATGTTGCTCAGGAGCAGTAAATAATCAGAATGAACGAACGCTCTATCCGAACAGGATAGGGCGTTTTTTTTTGTTCTACTTTAGGATAGGAGGTTCATATACTTACATTGGATACAGGGAAAGGGACAGACGATGTATATGGACAAGGCTGAGGCATTTTACAGACTTTTTCCGGGAAGTCTGAGAGAACTGTTAGCAGCAGGAGGGTTTTGCTATGATGAACTGCGGGAAATCCGGTTAAGAGTCGGACAACCGGTGCTGGTGCGGTGCGGATTAAAGGAAAGAACCTTATACTGCAGGAACAGTGCGACACCCTATGTGATCGGACAAAAAGAATTAACAGAGCTGATTAATTACATATGTGATTATTCCATCTATGCTTACGAGGAGGAAATCAGACAGGGCTTTATTACGGTGACAGGAGGCCATCGCATCGGTATCGGAGGCTGTGTAGCCATGGAAGGAGCCACAGTCAGGACATTTCGTTATATTACATGTGTTAACATCAGAGTGGCACATGAAATAACGGGTGTTGCGGATCATATCCTTCCCTATCTGCTTCACCATCAGCGAGTCAGAAACACCCTGATTCTTTCAGCGCCTGGATGCGGCAAGACTACATTGCTCAGAGATGTGGTAAGACAGATTTCCAATAGCGGACAAACCGTAGGCGTGGTAGATGAGCGTTCAGAGATCGGTGGGTGCTACATGGGAATTCCACAAAATGATGTCGGCAGGAGAACAGATATTATTGATTGCTGTGCAAAGGCACAGGGGATTATGATGCTGATTCGGTCTATGGCACCGGATGTCATCGCGGTTGATGAGATTGGAAGCAGAGAGGATGCGGCGGCAATCGGTATGGCTCTGCATTCTGGCTGTAGATTGATTGCTACGGTGCATGGATACAATATTGATGATATTGCAGGAAAGGATGGGATTCAGAATCTGATCAGGGAAAAGGCATTGGAGCGTTTTGTAATCTTGGAGGGCCGGGCCTCTGAAAACAGGAGCATAAAGGTTCTGGACACGGATTACAGGTGCATTTTTCAAAGCGAAGGAGTTTCAGATGTTTAAAATTCTGGGCGTGGTATTGATTATGACTGGCAGCATCGGTGTTTCCTGCCGCATCATCCATGATATGAAAAAAGAGGTGGAATTAAAGAAAGATCTGATCAAAATGCTGCAGCTGCTGGAAAGCGAGATCCGCCATCATCATCTGAACCTGCCGGAGTGCTTTGCTATGACAGCCGGACGACTCACAGGTCAGGTGGCAGCTTTTCTGATGGATTTGTCCGATGACTTGAAAAACAGAATGGGAACTTCATTACCGGAACTGTGGCAGGAAAAGGTGAGACTGCACTTTACATCAGGCAATGATGCAGCAGATGGTATACTGGGGGAAAGCGAAATCGTACAGCTGTGCAGGTTTGGAACGGAGCTGGGATTCAGTGATCAGACGATACAGTTGAATATGATCAGGCAGTATGAACAGCAGCTACAGGAGAATATGGACAGAGCAGTTATGAAAATACGTGAGACTTCCCGTATTTACCGGACAATGGGAATTTTAGGAGGAGCATTTCTTGTCATTATGCTGCTTTGATCCAATAAAAGGATTTGATATGGAGGAAACAGACGATGGAAACAGGTTTGATCTTTAAAATAGCAGCAGTCGGTATACTGGTCTCTGTATTGACGCAGGTTCTGAAGCATAGTGGAAGAGAGGAACAGGCATTTATGACCAGTCTGGCGGGGCTGATACTGGTTTTGTTATGGATCATTCCATATATCTATGAGCTGTTTGAAACCATTCAAAGGCTGTTTGCACTCTGATCTCCGGGGAGGTGGCATCATGGAATTGCTGCGTGTTGCTGCAATTGGTCTGACAGGGGTACTGATTGCTTTGCAGTTTAAAAGTCAGAAAAGTGAATATGGGCTCTATATCGGTATCGCAACAGGGATGATTTTGTTATGTGGTTCCATGGATGAAATGAAGAGCATCATCAGCCTGCTGTCGGACTTTGATACACCGATGATAGCGGGAACACTTGGCAGAACACTGATGAAGATCGTACTGTTGACTTATATTGCAGAATTTGCCGCCGGCATCTGCAGGGATGCAGGGTATCAGTCAATTTCCGGACAGATAGAGGTGTTCGGAAAACTGTCTATTCTGATTCTCAGTCTTCCGGCACTGCGGACACTGCTTTCGAGTCTGTATTCTTTTTTGTGATTCCGGAGTGGGAGGAGACAGTATGCCGGGAAAGAAATACAAACATATGATGCAGGTGGCTTCATTTGCTGCTTTGACAATCCTGCTGCTGTATATGACTTCAACGCCTGTACATGCAGCAGAAACGGACAGGTTCGGGACGGCACAGCAGCCTGATTTTCGAGAAATTGAACAGGCACTGGATCAGATCAGGAGTGACTATGAACTGGATTTTGGACAGGTATTTCAAGATGTCCTATCCGGTAAAGAGGCATTAAATATAAATTTAATATTGGAAAAAAGCTTGAAAATACTGACATTAGAGGTTGCTGAAAACAGATTTGGCATTACAAGTGTTATACTGCTGTCTGTCTTATCAGCGGTATTGTCTAATATCACAGCAGTATTTCATAACAGACAGATTGCTCAGGTCGGATTCTATATGATGGCACTGGTGATCGCTGTTCTGCTTCTGCAAACGATGAAAACGACGGTAGAAATTGCCTCCGGGACGATCAGTCAGCTTGTATTGTTTATGGAGGTTCTGCTTCCTGCATATTTTATGGGGGTTGCATTTATATCAGGCTCCGCCGCAGCATCTGCATTTTATGGAACAGCGCTGCTGGCCGTCTTTTTTGTAGAAGGACTGTTAGCTGCGGTCGTGCTTCCGATGATCCAGATCTATATTATGCTGATCATTGTGAACCATATAGCCGGGGACGGAATCCTTGATCAGCTGCTGAAGCTGTTAAAGAGTGTCATTCAATATATCCTGAAGACTGTAATAGCGGTTGTCATTGGGCTGAATACCATCCAGGGGATGTTCGCACCGGTGATGCACAGTGTGAAAACAAGCATGCTGACAGGCGCAGTGTCTATGCTTCCGGGCATGTCCGGTGTGACAGAAGCAACATGGAATTCCGTAGTAGGTTCTGTTGTATTGATCAAGAACGCGGTCGGCGTGACTGCAGTGTGTATGATTTTGCTGATCATGATTGTTCCGGTGATCAAGCTGACCGTCATTATGTTCCTGTACCGTTTAGCAGCAGCGTTTGCGGGAGGACTGTCTGCCGGCAGTACGGCGGAGTGCATCAGCGGGATGGGAGACGGAACCGGGATGCTGTTAAAAACAGTTGTTACGTCTATTGTTCTGTTTATGATTACAATTGCTATTGTTGCCGTTTCCACAAATGGGGGATATTAATCATGTACGGATATTTTAAGGAATCTGTTACAGGGCTTGTGGAGCTATTGATCTATATGGGTCTGATCATGCATATCCTTCCGGGCGAACAATACAGGAAGTATGTAAAGCTGCTGCTGGGGATTGTGATGATTGCTTTTATTCTGGATACCGGAAGTGGCGCTGGAACATATCTTAAGTACCAGAAAAAGGATATTACAGAATTATACAATCAAAAATTAAATTTTAAAAATAATGTTTATGAAAAAACAAGTGAAAGTCAGTATTTATGGGCTTTATCCACACTTCAAAATAAAATTAATTCTACAATTAACAATTCTGATTACGGAGATGAAATTGCCGCAGAATGCGTTGAAATAAAGGTTTGTGAGGATGTGAATAATGTGGATTACGGTAAAGTTACCACGATAAAAATTCGACTTTCAAAAAATGTGGATAAGTCTGGTAATATCGTTGTGGATCATATAATTATCGGAAAACAGGATGAAATGAGTGACGATTTGAAGATTGAGATCATACGCGGCAGACTGGCAGAGGCATTGGGTGTCAACAGGGAGGTGATACAGTTTGTCTTTTCGTGAAACAATTCAGGCCTTGAAGCAGAAGTCCAAAACAATGAAGAAGGATCAATACCTGATACTGATCTTGACAGGAGTGCTGCTGTTGGTCATCGTATTACCGACTGGCAGCAAAGAAGAGGATGCAGCTGCGGCTAAGTCAACAGGGACTCATGCGACAGACAGCAATCTGGCAGAGGTATCTGAGGAGACTTTGGGGATGCAGGCAGGATCTGAGGAAGCATACATTTCCATGCTGGAGGAAAAATTAGAGAGGGGTATCTCCTATATTGCCGGAGCAGGCAGAGTCAAGGTGATGATTACATTGAGTGCCGGTACTGAACAGGTTGTATTAAAGGACACGAGTGATCAGGGCGCCAACACCATGGAAAAGGATGCGAGCGGAGGCAACAGGACAGTGATGGAAAATGAGACCGCTGAGACAACCATATATGTGGAGGAGGAAAATGGAACAAGAATTCCCTATGTGTGCAAAAATCTCCCTCCACAGATAGAAGGCGTGACTGTCATCTGTGAGGGCGGTGACAATTCAGTCGTCCGCTCTGATATTACAGGTGTAGTAAAGGCATTATTTCCTGTAGAGGCGCATAAGATTAAAGTAGTCAGGATGGCTGTCACAAAAACAAACAGCGGTAAGGAGACAATTGAGAGATGAAGAATATAATGAAAAAAAATCAAATGATTATCACAGCACTTGCGATTATGATAGCCGTGGCGGGTTATCTGAACTTTACAGGAACAAAGTTTGATCAGGAAGATACGGCATCAGGAATGGAAGCCGTAGAGGCTGTCAATGAAGAGGTACAGGAAACATCAGTTGAGGTGGCGGCAGAGGAAGGCTTTGGGGAAGAAGATCTGTATGCAGACATATCGGAAGAGGATATGTATCTGGCAGAGGAGTTGCAGGGTGACATTGAAAGTCTGGACTCTGAGGCGGAGATCATGACTGGGGCAGTGAATGGCAGCGCAGAAGGAACGGAGGCCACAGCCGGTGAAGAGCCGGGAGAAGCTATCTTTACCAGCTCCATGACCGGAGCAGGCATTGCGTCCAATGCGAAACTGCTGAAGGAACAGACCAGAGCCAAGAATAAGGAGACCATGCTGGAGGTGATCAATTCTACTGCAGTGACAGATGTACAGAAGCAGGAAGCCATCAATCTGATGATTTCGATGGTTGATATCGCAGAACGTGAGACGGCGGCAGAAGTACTGCTTTCGGCCAAGGGATTTACCGATGTTGTTGTCAGCATTACTGACGGAACTGCAGATGTCCTGGTCAACGCATACGAGGTGTCAGATGCAGAACGTGCACAAATAGAGGATGTGATCAAACGAAAGACGGGCATCCCTCCTGAGAATCTGGTGATTACTCCGATTGAATCAATAGAATAAAATGATGAAAGCAGAAGGAATGCCACTTGTTTGGCGTTCCTTTTTATGGTATGATAATTTATTGAGAATTTCAGTAGAATAAAGGAGAAAGAGCCTATGAATAAAAGAGTTTTTTTGATTGTATTAGACAGTATGGGCATCGGTGAAATGCCGGATGCAGATGCATATGGAGATAAAGGAACCAACACCTTGCTTTCCTGTTCCAAGAGTCAGTATTTTGGAGCACCCAATATGGGAAAGATGGGGTTGTTCAATATTGACGGTGTGAGCTGTGGTGAAAAGGAAGCACATCCGACAGGAGTCTACGGCCGGATGGCTGAGAGCTCCAAGGGCAAGGATACAACAATCGGACACTGGGAGATTGCCGGCATTATATCAGAGAAGCCATTGCCGACTTATCCGCAGGGCTTTCCACGGGAGGTGCTGGATGCTTTCAGCAGTGCTACGGGACGCGGAGTGCTGTGCAACAGACCCTATTCAGGAACGGAGGTCATCAGGGATTATGGAGACGAGCATGTCAGAACAGGCAAGCTGATCGTATATACTTCAGCAGACAGTGTGTTTCAGATTGCTGCCCATGAAGACATTGTACCACCTGAAACCTTGTATGAGTATTGCAGGATGGCGCGGGAGATTCTGAAGGGAGAGCATGGAGTAGGTCGCGTAATCGCCAGACCGTTTATCGGCGCAGATGGAAACTATACCAGGACAACGAACAGACATGATTTCTCATTGATTCCACCAAAGACAACGATGCTGGACGTACTTTCGGATCAGGGCTATGATGTGATTGGCGTCGGTAAGATCAAAGACATTTTTGCAGGGAAGGGTCTGACAGAGTTTACGTATACAAAGGGCAATGCTGACGGAATCAATCAGACACTGCAGATTATGGATCGTGATTTTAACGGATTATGTTTTGTGAATCTGGTTGATTTTGATATGCTGTATGGACATCGCAATGATATTGACGGCTACGCAAAGGCCATTCATTATTTTGATGATTTCCTGCCGCAGCTGCTCGACAAGCTGAAGGAGGATGATTTGCTGATGATCACTGCAGATCATGGATGTGATCCCGGCTATACGATATCCACTGATCATTCCAGAGAATACACACCGTATCTGATTTATGGTAAGAAGCTGGAAGCAAAGAACATCGGAACATGCACAACATTTTCTGATATCGGTGCAACTGTGCTGGATTACTTCGGAATCAAGGGCGATATTACAGGAAAATCAGTATTATAAATTTTGGAGGAAATTATGTCAGACACTACAAATGAATCACAAATTGCAAAACGCAGGACCTTTGCCATTATATCACATCCTGATGCAGGTAAAACGACTTTGACGGAGAAGTTTTTATTATATGGTGGAGCGATTAATCTTGCGGGAAGTGTTAAAGGCAAGGCTACTGCGAAGCATGCAGTATCCGATTGGATGGAGATTGAAAAGGAGAGAGGTATTTCTGTTACGTCTTCTGTATTGCAGTTTGGATATGATGGATTTTGTATCAACATACTGGATACACCAGGACATCAGGATTTCTCAGAGGACACATATCGTACGTTGATGGCGGCAGACTCGGCTGTGATGGTCATCGATGCCAGCAAGGGTGTGGAGGCACAGACACGCAAGCTGTTCAAGGTATGCGGTATGCGCGGCATACCAATTTTTACATTTATCAATAAAATGGACAGGGATGCAAATGATACATTTGAATTATTAGATGATATTGAAAAAGAACTGGGTATTGCTACGTGTCCAATGAACTGGCCGATTGGCTCTGGAAAAAGATTCAAAGGGGTATATGATCGCAAGGAAAAGTGTGTCATCACCTATGAAGACACAGAAAAAGGAACAAAAGAAGGACATACAACCAAAATACCAGCCGATGATGAGGCACAGCTGACAGCCTATATTGGAGAAGAAGCCAGAATACAGCTGGCTGATGAGATGGAGCTGCTCGGTGGAGCGGGCTCTGATTTTGATCTGGAACAGGTTCAGAACGGTAAATTATCACCTGTATTTTTTGGCTCCGCACTGACCAATTTTGGCGTTGAGATATTTCTACAGTATTTCCTGCAGATGACCATGCCGCCACTTCCCAGAAAATCAGATATCGGAATCATTCATCCGGCAGAGCATGATTTCTCTGCATTTGTATTCAAGATTCAGGCAAATATGAATAAAGCACATCGGGATAGAATTGCCTTCATGCGAATCTGCTCCGGTAAGTTTGATGCCGGCATGGAAGTGAAGCATGTACAGGGGAATAAGGTATTGCGTCTGTCACAGCCGCAGCAGATTATGGCAGATGAGCGTAAAATGGTAGAGGAGGCCTATGCAGGAGATATCATAGGGGTATTTGACCCGGGTATTTTCTCAATCGGGGATACAATCTGTATGCCTGGGGAAAGCTTTCAATATGAAGGGATTCCGACATTTG
>CAYRJT010000100.1:3288-8337 GCA_964424675.1 uncultured Lachnospiraceae bacterium | reverse complement strand
TGGAATGAAGGACGATGATTTTTGTTTTGGCACTCAAAATAAGTCCCTCCGAGCTTTTCTTTATATATCATATTCAATGCATGATTAATAAAGAACAAAGCTTTCAGAACATCATTGACAATCTGGCGGAGTTTTTGGTATGATGTGTGGGAACAATGGCGTTCTCGAAAGCGGTAACAGATATACCGCTGTTCAGAGAGTGCCTTTTTATTATACGGGGATAAAAAAGGAGAAAGATTATGAATCATTATTCAAGAGAAGACATTATGCGAATTGTGGATGAGGAGGATGTAGAATTTATCCGCCTGCAGTTTACCGATATTTTCGGCAATCTGAAAAATGTAGCCATTACCTCCAGCCAGCTGGAAAAAGCCTTGAACAACAAGTGCATGTTTGATGGATCTTCAATAGAGGGATTTGTAAGGATCGAAGAGTCGGATATGTACCTGTATCCGGATCTGGATACATTCTGCATATTCCCGTGGAGACCGCAGCAGGGCAAGGTCGCACGTCTGATCTGTGATGTATATAATCCGGACGGGACACCATTTGCAGGCGATCCGCGTCATATATTAAAGAAAGAAATTCAGAAAATACAGGATCTCGGATACAATTTTGATGTAGGCCCGGAGTGTGAATTTTTCCTGTTTCATTCAGATGAAAATGGTCTGCCGACAACGATTACACATGAGAAAGCCAGCTACTTTGATCTGGGACCCGTAGATCTCGGTGAGAATGCAAGACGTGACATGGTATTGACTCTTGAGGATATGAATTTTGAAGTTGAGGCATCCCATCATGAGGTGGCACCTGCCCAGCATGAAATAGATTTTAAATATGATGAAGCACTGAGAACTGCAGACAATATTATGACATTTAAGCTGGCAGTCAAGACGATTGCAAAGCGCCACGGACTGCATGCAACATTTATGCCGAAGCCCAAACTTGGCATATGCGGTTCTGGTATGCATACGAATATGTCTCTGACCAAGAATGGAGAAAATGTATTTTGTGATCCGAATGGTGAACTCGGACTCAGTCAAGAAGCATATTATTTTATAGGCGGTATTATGAAGCATATCAAGGGAATGGCGGCTATTACCAATCCGCTGGTGAATTCCTATAAACGGATGGTGGCAGGCTATGAGGCACCTGTTTACATTGCATGGAGCTGCAAAAACAGAAGTCCGCTGATCCGTATCCCGGCATCCCGTGGGGCAGGCACCAGAGTAGAGCTCAGAAGTCCTGATCCGTCCTGCAATCCTTACCTGACACTGGCACTTTGCCTGGCTGCCGGCATGGATGGCATCAAGAACAAAATCATGCCTCCCGCAAGTGTAGACGGCAATATTTTTGAGATGACAGAGGAGGAGCTGAATCGCTATCAGATCGAGAAGCTGCCCGCCAGCCTTATGGAAGCTCTTGAGGAGATGGAAGCGGATTCATTTATCCGAGAAGTGCTCGGAGAGCATATCTACAAGAAATATGATGAAGCAAAGCGTGAGGAATGGAACACATACTGCACGCAGGTTACACAATGGGAAATCGACGAGTATTTATATAAGATTTGATCACTTCTTGATAAAATCATGACAATCAGGAGGTGATGTGTGTTTTGGTTAGTGTAATTGTAGTATTTCCCAAGATGGAAGATGCTCAGAACATACGGAACTTTCTTGTACGAAGTGGTGTCAATGTACTGGCAGTCTGCACAACGGGCGCACAGGCGCTGCAATATACAGATGAGCTGGACGATGGCATCATAGTATGCGGGTACCAGTTTTCGGATATGATGTATTCTGAGCTGCATGAATATTTGCCGCAGCATTTTGAGATGCTTCTTGTTGCATCTCAGCATTTGCTGCAAAATTGTATGGACAATGACATTGTATGTGTTACAATGCCTATTAAGGCACATGATTTAATCAACACCATATCCATGATATCCCAGACCATTACACGCCGCCGCAAGAAGATGCACCTCAAACCGAGGCCGCGCAGCGGAGAGGATCAGCAGATTCTGGCAGAGGCCAAACAGCTGCTGATGGATCGCAACAACATGTCTGAGGAGGAAGCACACCGCTACATCCAGAAGTGCAGCATGGACACCGGAACCAACATGGCCGAAACAGCGCAGATGGTGCTGACTTTGATGCAGTAATGCAGAGCAAAAGTTATTATTTGTGACAGGAGTTGTAGAGTATGGAATTTACAAAAATGCATGGTTTGGGGAATGATTATGTGTATTTTGACTGTTTTAAACAGAAGATAGAGGGCAAGAGCGAGCTTGCCAAACGCGTCAGTGACAGACATTTCGGCATTGGCGGAGATGGCGCGATTTTCATCAATCCGTCAGAAGAGGCAGACTGCGAGATGGAAATGTATAATGCAGACGGCTCTCGTTCTGAGATGTGCGGCAATGGCATCCGCTGCGTTGCAAAATATGTGTACGATAATGGAATCATCAATCAGACAGAAATCAGCATTATTTCCGCAGGAAAAATCAAATACCTGACTTTGTATCTGCGTGATGCCAAGTCTGGTGAAACTTGCAATAATGGTAAAGTAGTCGATACTGTCAGAGTCGATATGGGTGAGCCGGAGATTATTGCAGGGAAGGTGCCTGTTATTTCAGAAAATGAAAAGGTGATTGACGAGCCGATAGAGGTCGATGGAAAGACATATCGGATGACCTGCGTATCTATGGGCAATCCACATGCAGTCATGTTTGTGGATGATGTGGAGCATTTTCCACTTGCAGAGATTGGTCCAAAGTTTGAACATCATCCGGCATTTCCGAATCGCGTCAATGCAGAATTTGTGCAGATTTTTGACCGGAAGATGGTTAGGATGCGCGTCTGGGAGCGAGGCACAGGGGAGACCCTTGCGTGTGGCACCGGCTCCTGTGCGACAGCTGTAGCCTGCATGTTGAATGGTTTGACAGACAGATGTGTAACTGTTAAACTACTCGGAGGAGATTTACAGATTGAGTGGGATCAGGACACGAATCATGTGTTTATGACAGGTGGAGCTACGACCGTATTTACGGGAGATTACTTTGTAGAAAGAGTGAGGAAATCAGAATGTTTAAAGTAAATGAAGATTATTTGAAATTACGTGGCAGCTACTTATTTTCTAACATTGGAAAGAAAGTAAACACATTTGCCGCAGAGCATCCGGACGCATCCATTATCAAGATGGGAATCGGCGATGTGACACAGCCGCTTGTACCAGCGATTATTAACTCTTTGCACGATGCAGTAGATGAGATGGGACACATCGAGACATTCCGCGGATATGCGCCGGATCTGGGATATGAATTTTTACGCAAGGCAATGGCAGACAATGATTACAAGGCAAGAGGCTGCCAGATTGAAGCCGATGAGATTTTTATTTCTGACGGAGCAAAATGCGATTCCGGCAACATACAGGAGATTTTCGCCAAGGATAATAAGATTGCAGTATGTGACCCGGTATATCCGGTTTATGTGGATACAAATGTTATGGCAGGCCGCACAGGCAGCTTCGATGAGAAGAGCGAGACCTGGAGCGATGTCATTTATATGCCATGTACAGAGGCAACGAATTTTGCACCGGAGCTTCCGAAGGAGACACCGGACTTGATTTACCTCTGTTTTCCGAACAATCCGACCGGTTCTACGATTACAAAGGCACAGCTGCAGGAGTGGGTTGATTATGCGAATAAAGTAGGCGCAGTGATTATTTATGATGCAGCCTATGAAGCCTATATTTCAGAAAATGATGTGCCTCACACGATTTTCGAGTGCGAAGGTGCCAGAACATGTGCAATCGAACTGCGTTCCTTCTCTAAGAATGCAGGCTTTACCGGAACACGTCTCGGTGCAACCGTCATCCCGAAGGATCTGAAATCAGGTGATGTAATGCTTCATTCATTATGGGCAAGACGTCACGGAACGAAATACAATGGAGCACCCTATATCATTCAGAGAGCCGGGGAAGCAGTTTATTCACCGGAAGGCAAGGCTCAGCTGAGGGAACAGGTTGCATATTACATGAACAATGCAAAATGTATCATGGAAGGACTTGCATCAGCAGGCTTCAGCGTATCCGGAGGTGTCAATGCGCCGTATATCTGGATGAAGACACCTGACAAGATGACCTCCTGGCAGTTCTTCGACTATCTCTTAGAGAAAGCAAATGTAGTCGGCACTCCCGGCTCAGGCTTTGGTCCCAGCGGTGAAGGCTACTTCCGCCTGACCGCCTTCAACACCTACGAGAATACGGTAGAAGCAATCAAGCGTATGAAGAAGCTATAAGCCAATCAGAATGTTTTTGATATCAATTTATGCTAATATGAGAATCTGGATTCTGTTATTATCGGAATTCAGATTTTTATTGCTTTATTTGCGTGCCAATCTCAGCAGCTTTACAAAAGGAAGCTGAGTAAGTCAGCCTGTTCTGTAGGTCTGCAAGAAGGAAGTTGAGTAAGTTAGCCTGTTCTGTAGGTTTGCAAGAAGGAAGCCGAGTAAGTACCTGCCCCGAATTTGGACAAGTGAGAGTAGGTTAGCACAGAATATTTCCAAAAGGAATGCTATATGAAGTGATAATAGCCGGCTTTGGACAAGAGAAGCTTCTCAAAAGCACACTTCAATCCACATTATTAAGATTTATATCAATATTTTGGAATGATAGTGCTACTTGAAGTATGTGAGCTGTCCAAATGTGAGGAAAGAAATTTTATAATGACAGCAATTGGAATTTCTTCTATAGAACTCAAGGTTACTTGTCCAATTTTCACACTTTTATGTTTTTGATTTTTATTGATATAATCGTTATTCTATAGCATTATATTTTTATTGTTAATTGCAAGATTTTGTATTCGTTCATATTATGCTTGACAGACTCACTCATATTTCATATATTTTGTATAGAGTTATTTTTATTATTTTCTTTTTCATCCGATTCAAGGATGAATTTTCCCAATTTTGTGAAGCCAATTAACGAGTATCATCAATAGGTGATGGATATTTTGTTGATGGATTTGATCCCAATTATTTTAAAGTCATT
>CAYRJT010000100.1:0-3278 GCA_964424675.1 uncultured Lachnospiraceae bacterium | reverse complement strand
ATGGAAAGAGACACATTACGAGTGCAAAGAGAGGATTTGAGAAAGAAAATTGATTTATTGCCAAAAGGAAACTTGTTGTTTGTGCAGAACGGAAAATACATAAAATGGTACAAAAGCAACGGCGCAAATCCTGTTTATATCCCAAAGAAGAAAAGAACGTTGGCAGAATCACTCGCGTTGAAGAGATATTATGAAGTCAAGTTAAATGAAATTGAAGAAAGGCTGATGATGATTGAAACATATCTTGCAGATCTTGAGCAGATAAAATCGCAAATGGAAGATTTGATAGAAGCAAACTCTTGTTTTGGTGAGCTGCTTAGACCAAAGCTGGAGGAGGCTCAGAAGAAGGTCTTTCATGAACAAAATGTCGAATATATACATAGTAATATGCATCCCGAAAACCTGATCTATCAAACTTATGCCGGAATTAACGTCCGTTCCAAATCAGAGGTCATGATTGTCAATGCACTATTCTTAAAAGAGATTCCTTTTGTCTATGAGAGGGGCATGAAGTTAGGGGAAATGATAGTTTACCCGGATTTCACAATATTTCATCCTGTTACAAAACAGGTTATTTACTGGGAGCATTTTGGCATGATGGACAATCAAGCTTATCGCGATGGTACATACAATAAGCTGAAAATGTACGGTGATCATGATATCATTCCGACCATCAATCTGATCACAACCTACGAGACAAAAAATCATCCTTTGAACCCATATGAGGTGGAAAGGATGATTCAGGATTATTTCTTATGTATCAATTAGTTTAATAGATTTACCATGCTTATCTTTAATTGATTGGCTCATAATTTAGCACCCTTGACTTATCGATTCTTGCACTGATGGTTTTTAGCGGATCTGTTAACAGGCTTATTAACATACTTGTGATAAATCGGCTTACTTTGGACAAGTTACACCGGGAATGTTGTGTAGCACATCCAAATGCAATGTTTTCAAGCTCAAATCCCACTGTTTTGGACAAGTCACTTTCTATCTGCAGTGATTAAATTCCAAATTTCCTGCAGCTGACCATCATTTTGGAATTCAAGGCATACTGCAGGAAGTTACTTGCCCAATAGGTTTAACCATCTTGCTGTAAAGATGACTCTTTGGAATTCTTCCTCCAAAACGAGGGATCATTTGTCCAATCCCGTCACTCTTATATTTATTCTTCCAAATTATTACTCGGTATCGACACATTTGTTCCTCAACCCAGAGATACTCAACTCGGCGCTGGCACTTTTGCTTTTCAATCTGGCGATACTCAACTTGGCTCTGATATTTTTGCGTCATAATCTGCCGACACTTAATTTAATATCGTAATTTACCAGAGCTTAATTTGCCACAGATATTTTTGACTTTCACTTACCTAAAAAAATCTTCACATGTAAATGGATTTCCTAGATTCTATATAACAAATCTCCATACTGCGGGTACGGCCAGAGGCTTGCATCTGCGTGGACTTCGATGGCATCTATGGTAGCACGGAGTTCATTCATGGCTGTGATGACAACGTCTTTATAGTAGGTTGCGAGTTCGAGACCGCTGCCATTGGCATCAGCAAGTGCCTCGGAAAGTGTATTGACCTGCTCAAAGGCTTTGTCTTCCAGACCGGACAGCTGCTCAATCAGGTTGAGCTCCATTTTACATGGAAGCGAAATCCCCAGGCTCTTTTTTGCAGCGGCAGTTGTCGCAAGCCTTGCGATGTATGTATTGACTGCAGGCAGGATGTCCTTATTTGCCATATCTACCATGGTCAGACCCTCAATGTTGATAATCTTGCTGTACATTTCCAGCAGAATCTCATATCTGGAATGCAGCTCCGTCTCTGTGAAAATACCATGCTTTGTGAACAATTCCACATTCTTTTTGGCGATAAAATGCGGCAAAGCATCCACTGTGGTGCGCAGGTTGAGCAGACCTCTCTTCTCAGCCTCTGCCTCCCACTCAGCAGAGTATCCGTCACCATTGAAGATAATGCGCTTGTGCTCTCTGATGGTACGTCTGATCAGCTTATTCAGCGCCTCTGTAAAGTCTGTCGCCTGCTCAAGTTCATCTGCAAACTGCTTCAGTTCTTCGGCAACAATCGTGTTGATGATGATATTCGGTCCGGAAATTGAGGCAGCAGAGCCTAGACTTCTGAATTCAAATTTGTTGCCTGTAAATGCAAATGGTGAGGTACGGTTTCTGTCGGTCGTATCCTTCGGGAAGTTCGGAAGGACGTGTACACCGATTTCCATTGTCTGATCGTTAGAGCCATTGTACGGGACTTTGTTCACCAGCGCTTCCAGAATTTCTTCCAGATCATCGCCGATAAACATGGACATAATAGCCGGGGGAGCCTCATTTGCTCCAAGTCTGTGGTCATTTCCTGCAGAAGCAACAGAGACTCTCATCAGATCCTGATATTCATCAATTGCCTTAATAACTGCCACGAAAAACAGCAGGAACTGTGCATTTTCATGAGGGGACTTGCCGGGCTCCAGCAGGTTCACACCGGTATCGGTGCAGATGGACCAGTTATTATGCTTGCCGCTTCCGTTCACACCTGCAAATGGTTTCTCCTGCAGTAGACATACAAGTCCGTGTCTTGCAGCGACATTTTTCATAATTTCCATCGTCAGCTGGTTGTGGTCGGTTGCAATGTTAGTGGTGGTAAAGATCGGAGCCAGCTCATGCTGTGCCGGAGCAACCTCATTGTGCTCTGTTTTGGAGAGGATGCCAAGCTTCCACAGCTCCTCATTTAATTCTTTCATGAATGCACTGATACGCGGTTTGATGGCTCCAAAATAATGGTCATCCAGTTCCTGCCCCTTCGGCTGCTTTGCACCATATAAAGTGCGTCCGCAATAAATCAAATCCTTACGTTGATCGAACAGCTTCTTATCAATCAGGAAATACTCCTGCTCAGCCCCTACAGTTGTATTGACACGCTTTGCATCGGTATTGCCAAATAAACGCAGCACGCGAATTGCCTGTTCACTGATGACCTCCATGGAATGCAGCAGCGGTGTTTTCTTGTCCAGTGCCTCGCCGCCATAGGAACAAAATGCGGTCGGGATACACAGCACGCCGTCCTTGACAAATGCATAGGAGGTAGGATCCCATGCAGTATAACCTCTGGCCTCAAATGTAGATCTCAAGCCGCCTGACGGAAAGCTTGAAGCATCCGGCTCGCCCTTGATTAGCTCTTTGCCTGAGAATTCCATGATGATGCGTCCGTCATTCTGCGGGGAAATAAAGCTGTCATGCTTTTCCGCCGTGATACCGGTCAT